>JADLER010000194.1 GCA_020846025.1 Bacteroidia bacterium
CCATTTTTCTTGGTAAATCCTTTACCACAATAAAAGCACTTTTTTTATTCATAACCTTAGATTGCCATCAAAGATAGACACAATAAGGATTATAGCGATTTTGAGCCTAATTTTTGTCCATTAAGCCCTTTCTTTAAATAAACGATAATCATGTTTTCTTCCTTCTGATTGAGCTACACAAATAATCTTCTTACTTTTTTTATCAACTACGATTTGGCTTTTTAACGTATGCTTTTTCTTTTTTCCTGAGTAGTATTTTCTTTGTTTTTTTTCGGACGTTCGATGGGACTTTCTGCAACATCTACTAATACTACCTCAAATGAATTAGCTTGCAGTAATACTTTTTTACCAGGTAAATGAAATAATTTACTTTTAATCAAAAGTTGTTCGAGGCTTGTTATGATTCGCCAACACTGAGCTTCACTAATACCATAATCAGAACTGATATGTAAAAAAGTTCTGTATTCTCGATAATACATTAGCATCATTAAAAGCTTATCTTCTATGCTTAACTTTGGCTTAGGTCCTCGTTTAGAACCCTGTATTTTATGAAGCGATGCAGGGTCTAGTCTAGTTGCCTCTGAAATCATGACACTAAATGTTTCCTTGGAAACACCTGTTAGCCGCTTAAAAACTGGCGCTTTATACGATTTTATATCTTCCCATTTCATACTCAAAATTCAGAAACAATTACCAAACTTTTACGAAGAGTATGAAATCTTTTAAAATGTAATCTGTGAATTATGAAAGAGGTCTATTGAACAATATCAATTATTTAATACATACTTCACATCTCCTACTGAAATGTATCAAGGGGATAAGGCATCTGAACACATTAAAATCACTTATTTAGGCGAACAAATTGAATTTACAGCTTTAGCATGGGATTTTGTCATAACAAAGGAACTTGATGTGTTTAACGGGCGTTGTCTTTTAAAAACTAATAAATTAGTTTTTGATGAAAATAACTATCCAAACAAGATAATGAAACATATCCCTGACATGGATATTGTGATTAGGCTTCCCTTTTCATCCAGTGAATGCTTTAGGTTTGTTCAAGATGATAATGTTCAACAAACAATAGGTAAAAATGCTGATGGAACACCTATGACAGTGTCAACAAATAGAGCTATTATTCACAATTTTCCTATACAATACATTAATAAGTTATATTCTGTGATTCAAAAAATACAGACTTCTAAATGAATATTATATTAATAACTCATATTCTATATCAGTATTATAGAATATAAAAGTCTTATCAATATACGCACAAGCTACATCAATAAAGATAAATTGAAATTCCTTGAGCCTGGATTTTGAATTAATCTGAGGAATTACTTTTTTGAAAATATTTCGCATTCCTATAAATATATTATTAGCCAGTGCTGCTGCAACCATAAATACAGTATTTTCATTCATGTTCATAAATGGTGGTAGTCTCCAGGCAAATTCGTTTTTCATAAAAGAAAATACACTAAGACCAATAAAATAATTGTTGTTTTAATTTTCATAGTTCTTCGAATTATTAAGTTTATTTTAAGCTAAGTTACAAAAAATATCTATAAATAGAGAGTCTATTTATAGAGTTACTAAAAATAGTTCATTTTCAGAGTTTTACATTTATGAAATCGGAACTAAAAGACATAGAAAAGGAGTATCTTGGTAAACTTATAGACAGAATTGTCAAGCTAAGAAAAGAGAAGGGAATGAGTCAAGAAAAGTTGGCTGTGGAAAGTGAAGTTGCTCGGTCATTAATGCGTGGCTACGAGAGAAAGGAACGAAATATCTCTTTTGCGAATTTGGTGAGAATTATCAAATTTGGATTTAACATGTCTATAGAGGAGTTCTTCTCAGAAGGGTTTGATATTGGAGTCGAAAAGAAGAAGAGAAAGAAATAATAAAAATCTTACATCTGTTAATTTTATGTTTTTGATAGGTTAAAAACCCTTTTTTATAGAAAAATGTAATTATTTTTTGTATATCTTTAATCAAACAAAAAATATTATGAAAACAAAACTATTACTTTCAGCATTAAGTTTAATAGGACTTAATTCAATTGCTCAGGTTGTTCCGAATGTCGATTGGGTTCGATATTATTCAGAACGAAGTCAAATTTCAAATGTACCTTCTGCTATTGATGCTAATAGTAATGTGTATATAACAGGATATACATATCCAACTGCTGCAAGTGCAGACATCACTACAATTAAATATGATGCAACAGGTACAGTTGTTTGGGTTAAGCATTATGATAATGGTGGGTTTGATGATGCAAATGCTATTACATTAGATGCAAGTAGTAATGTTTATGTTGCTGGTGAATCAGATGGAACTGGAACTGGTAGAGACCTTGTTGTCGTTAAGTATGATGTAAATGGAAACCAGTTATGGGTTAAACGTTTTAACGGCGTTGGAAATGGAAATGATATAGCAAATGCGCTTGTTGTAAATTCATCTGGTGAAGTATTTGTTACAGGTAAAACCACTATAGCAGGTGGAACAACAAACTATGTAACGATTAAATTAAATTCTGCTGGTGTTCAACAATGGGTTCATACATTTAATGGAACAGGAAATAGTAACGATGAATCTGTTGCAATAGATTTTAGTTCAACGGGGCGTTTATTTATTACTGGTACATCTCGAAATGCTACAGGTAATGATGATATTACAACTATTCGTATTAATCCAAATAATGGTAATCAAATGTGGGCAAAAACTATTTCTGGTACAGCTACTGGAAATGACAGAGCATATTCTTTATTATCAGATGGAAACGATGTTGTTACTGTTGGTTCATTAAAAAATATAGCAACCAATGATGATTATGTTACTTTAAAACATAACGGAAATAACGGAAATACTATTTGGCAAAAAAATTACGATAATGGAAATAGTATAAATGCAGCTACATCAATTTGTAAAGATGCTTCTAATAATTATGTAGTAACTGGTACAGCATTAGTTGGAACATTACATGAGTATCATACAATAATGTATAATAATAGTGGAGTTCAACAATGGGTTTCTGAAAATGAAACAAATATTCAATATCCATCTGTTACTCCAAAAATTGCTGTTGACCCAATTGCAAATCATTTTTATGTTTGTGGTGAAAAGAAAATAAATAATAATGATATAGTAGTTTATCAAATAACACCATCTGGAAATAAATCTTGGGAACAAACATTTAACGGTGCAATGAATAATCAAGATGCTGCTGTTGATTTGGTTGTTAACTCACAAGGGGTTATTTATGTTGCTGGTGCTTCTTTAAATTCAAATGCTAAATTTGATTATACAACAGTTCGTATTTCACAAACGCCTTTGTATTTTCCTCCAAACATTACACCAGATTCAGCAGAAATTGGGTATCAATATCTTGAAAATAAAGGCCAAATTTTAGACATCAATTCACAACCTATTCCTAATATAAAATATTACACATTAAGTCAAAACCCAAAAGTATTTATTGAAAAAAATAAAAATTATTTTCTTTATTCACATACTGATACATTAGCAAGTACAAATGATACATTAGTAAGATTAGATGTTGAGTTTATGGAATCAAATCCGTATACAAGTGTATTCTCTAATCAACCTACAGATGGATATTTTAATTTCTTTTTATCGCACTTAACAAAAGGAGTATCTGATTTAAAAGGTAATAAACGCTTAATGATTCCTAATTTATGGAATAATATTGATTTACACTATTACTCAAATAAGAATGGCTTGAAATATTATTTTGTTCTTAAAAATGGTATTAATGATTTGAAAACAATCAACTTAAATTTTACTGGGCAAAAAGGAGACCACATAGTAGGAAACGATTTAGTAATTGATAATTACATAAAAACATTAACACTTAATAGACCTAAAGTTTATCAAGTTGGATTAGGTGGAAGTGTAATTTCTACAGGTACAGGTGTTTGGAAACATATTGTAAATTCAAGATATGGCCTTGATAGTTTAACAAATATTATTTCTGGTTTGCCTATTTTTATTGAAATTGATATGAATGACCAACCCCCTTTAACTACTGCATCCACAACTGGCATTAACTGGTCAACAATGTATCAAAATGGTACAATTGAAGATATAAGAGTTTCTAATGTTACAGGAAAACAATATGTAACTGGAACAACAAGTGACCCTAATTTTCCAACTACAAATGGATTATTTATGTCATTACTACCATTAAATTATAGTGATGCTTTTGTTTCTCAATTTAATGCAAATAATCAAATAATGTGGTCAACTCGTTATGGTGGTTCTGGTAACAGTAATTATTATAAAAGTGCAGATTTTGGTATGTCAGTTGATTTTGATAGTTTAGGATATGTATATGTAGGTGGATATACTTATTCTGATAGTATTCCAACTTGGAAGTCAAGTGACCCTTTAGCATTTTTTCAATCTAAAATGAAATACCCACAAGCAACTCAAAATTACTCTGATGCTTTTTTATTAAAGTTAAATTCCAATGGGCAAAGTGATATTTCAACTAATCACGCTCAATGGTGTACAATGATTGGTGGCAAATTGGATGAAACGATTAACGATATTCGTTATTTTAATGGTACAGTATATTGTGTTGGAGATGGTGGTAAAACGGATTTAATAACACCTGCTTTTTCAACACCATATCAAGTTGAATCAGGAGCATTTAATCAAGATACAGCTATTGGTTCAGCATCAATATATAAATTTAATGAAGCCTGTCAATATCTTTGGGGTACTGGTTTTAATGACAGTCCAACTGGTCAAGTTGGAGGTGCTATATTAAGAATTAATGCTTGTGATGTTTATAATACAAGTATTTCTGGTAAGGATGCTTCAAGTTTCGCAAGTAGTAATTTTGGTTTAGTTATAACTGGATTTACAGATGGTAGTTGGGTATTTCCAAATACTACTGTTGGTGCAAATCTACCAAGTGGTGGTGGTGGTGGTGATGATGCCTATATAACAATCTTTGATAGTAATGATAATATAGCTTATGCTTCATTTATTGCAAGTTCAGATGTTGATAGAGGTTTAGATGTAGTTTGTAGTGGAGCTAAAAGTTATGTTGTTGGACGTACATATAATACAGCAGGTAATGTTATTAAATTTCCTTTTAAATATTCATCTGGTGAATTTATTGATACTTTATATACTGGAAGTTCAGAAGGTTTTATTTCGGAATTTGATAATACAACAGGGTTATTAAAATATTCTACATTATATGGCGGTAATTCAAGTGACGATATTGATGCCGTTGGTAAAGATATTAATGGAAATGTATATATCCACGGCACTTCAAGTAGTTCAAATATTTTCATTCCTTCTTCAATTCCAACTGGTATGTACACGCAAACAGCAAACGGATTTGATGAAACTTTTGTAGGCAGTATGAATGCTACCAGCCGTACTTTTAATTGGATGTCTTATTTTGGAGGTAATGGCTATGATGATGAATCTAAAGCTATTGATGTGTATAAGAGCACGGATGTTTATGTAGTAGGTAAAGGTAGTTTTTCTTCTGGTACATTTCCTACTTATGCAGGAACTACTGGCGGTTATTATAGCACAACTGGAAATATGTATGTATCAAGATTAGGAATTTCAAGTTTATTTATTGGTATTAAAGAACTTGAAAGCAATAAATTAACTGGTGATATTTTGGTATATCCAAATCCTGCAACAGATGTAATTAATTTTCAATTAAAAGATTCAAAAGATAATTATATAATCGAAATTTATAGTTCATTAGGACAAGTTGTTTATACAGGTAAAGTTGACCAAAACAATAATTCAATTAATGTAAGTCAATTTAGTAATGGAATGTATATAATTAATATTTCAGATAAAGCTAAGCGATATACAGGAAAATTTATTAAGCAGTAGTGAAAAAAGTTTATTACATAATTGTTTGTTTGATTGTTTGGAATTGTTCAATGGGACAAAACTGGCTGGGACTTAACGGAATTATTTCTGGTAGTGGCTATGTTGAATCTTTATATGCAAATCCAGTTAATACAAAACTATATATAGGTGGCATATTTAATGCCACCTATAATGGTAAAACAATGAAAAACATAATGGTTTATGATGGATTTGGGTTTGATTCATTAGGAGCAGGAGTTGGCTCTGCTGGTTTAAGAATTAATGATATTATTGAATATAAAAATAAAATTTATATTGGTGGGTTGTTTGATTATATGGGAACAAAGCCAATAAAAGGTGTTGCAAAATGGGATGGTGTTAAATGGGATAGTTTAGGGGAACAAATGTTCGGATATGTAAATACTTTTAAAGAATATAATAATGAACTTTATTTAGGTGGTCGATTTACCAGTATAGGTGGTCAACCTTTTAAATATATTATTAAATATGATGGAACAAATTGGATTCCATTATTTTCACCTTTTCCATTTGATGATGGAACTGGAAATTCAGCAATTAATTGTATTGAAGTATTTCAAGGTCAGATGTATGTTGGTGGGAATAACTTTTATGACACTTCGGGTAATTTTATGTGTTTAGCAAAGTTCAATGGTTTAAATTGGGATACAGTAAATGTAAAAATGTCTGGTTTTGCAACAGAAGTATTTGATATGAAAGTTTATAATAACAAATTATATGTTGCAGGTAGATTTAAAAAAACAGAAGGAAATGTAGGAAATGCTATAATGAGATACGATGGGACAACTTGGTCTGATGTTGGGAAAGCCGTAACAGATGTAGGAAATTGTTTAATAAAAAATATGGCAGTTATTAATAATAAATTATGGGTTGTTGGTGGGTTTAAATCAATTGAAGATACATTAATTGCTGGAGGTATAGCCTCTTGGAATGATACAGTTTGGTGTGTTCCACCAACTGGTTCGCAAAATTATCAATCAACATCAATAGCTTATTTTCAAAATAAAATTATTATGGGTGGTGCTTTTTATGATATAGGAAATGATACAGTACAAGGTATAGCTGTTTTAAATACAGATTCTACAAATTGCACTATAAATTTAACCAATGTAAAAACCAATATTTTAGACGAAGATTTTATAATTTCTCCAAATCCATTTACTGATAATATCCAAATCAAATTACCAAGTAAATTTATTGTATCTGAAACTAAATTTACAATCACAAATAATTTAGGACAAGTCTTAGTTAATTTTTATCCAAGCAGTTATTCCCAAATTTTAAATCTTAATAATTTGGCTTCTGGAGTATATTATTTAACCATAAAAGATATTTCAAATAATAAGACAGTTAAACTTATTAAGCAATAGAAGGTTCTTTTATGCTTAAAGCTAAATTTAGGCTCTCATTAGCTATACAACTTAACAGGATATATTTACCCTGTTCTTCTGGTTTAAGGTCGCTAAACCCAAATGTGTTATAACCAGACTTCAAAATCACTTCTCTGGAAAATTTACTGCTATTTTTACCTATAAAAAAGGTCACTTTTAGCTCAAAATTAGAGCTGTCAAATTCTGGGCATTCTAATATAAATTCAGCCTGTTTTGTATCTATTGAAACAGGGATATTAAAACTAAATTCTTTGTTTTTTACTAAACTAAGTGGTTTTCTATCGTAAATGTATTTTTCCATAGCCGTAAAGATGCCAAAATTTTAAAGATTTAATCTGTATCTACAATAATTTCTTTCTTTTATAATATGGATTACCATATAATATTAAAAAAAAGGTCTACTCATAATTTCTAAAATAATTGACTCTCCTAATAAGAGTTAAACAACATAACTTCTAAAATGAAACTTTTTAACAAATTTTTCGTACAACAGTCAAACACGGAGAAAGTATTGGATGGTAGGCATAAAGGTTGTAATTAATTTAGTAGAAAAAGAAGGGGATTTACACGAGTTTTCCATCACTCATGGTACTCATACTTTTAGAATCAACTGCTTTTTGTACAAACTGGAGGATATATTATTACTTACAGGGGTTGATGTTGAAGGACCTGGTCCAGGTACTGTAGGAAGAACAATAAATGACGTTATTAGCAAAATTTGTGATGAATTTTGTAACTTATATGGCACAGAACGAGTTATAATATTAGGAGCGAAAAGAAGCGTTGGAAAAACTAAAGGAACTTTTTTCAACCCTATTTATAAAAAGAAAAAAAATGATTAACTTTAAAACTATTTTACAATGCAATATCAAATCATATTTAACAATTGGACAGATGACCTAAAAAAGGTTTCATTTGTAAGCTTATTAAGAGATGTTGGTGGTATGTCATTTTTTGACGCTAAAAGATTTTTAGAATCTTTATTGTTAAAAGAAGAACCTGTACTTATAGTTTCATCTCATGAATTAGCTAAAACACTTCAAAAAAAATCTGAACAGCTTGGAGCTATTTGTAAAATAAAAGCTCCTAAAAAAAACATTGCATCACGCTTAATGCATGGAGGTTTGTAATTACCTAATACAATAAAAAAGAGGCTGTCTCAAAAGTGAGACAGCCTCTTTTTTATTTATGTGTGTCTTTTGTGTATAATTCCCCTAATTATGGTCCTTTCTTCTTTAATTTTGGTAAGCTAAAAGGTCAATTCCTTAAAGTTTTGTAAATAATTTCTTGATATTAACGCTTACTACTGTTACTATCAAAAATTTGAGAAAGTAGATAGGCTAAAAGCAAGACCCCGCCTATAGTTACAGCAGCTTTAACAATATCATCAGATGATTTACCTGGATTTGCAATATAATCATCGTATTGATTTTTTGTGATATTACCATTTTTATATAATGATAACATATATTCATCTCTTTCCGATTTGGAAGCAGTGTTAGCTTTAATCTTATTGCTAAGATAATTTAAACGAGTATAATCAAGATTATTTACGGCCATTATTTTTCTGATTAAGTACTTCGAATAATTTCGGTATTACACCGTCGATTTGTTTCCCTATTTGGTCAATTACCTGTTGTTGTAATTCATCTCTATGTTTTAAATCCTTCATTTCTAATTGCAACTTATGAATGTCCTTGTTTAAAACATCATTATTGTCTCTAATGTCCTCTTTTAGTTTATGTTTTGTTCCCAAAAAAGTTACTACAACAGCAACAATTCCGCTGATGATGTATATGATATCTTTTGTACCGAACCCTTCCATAGAAATAAGTAGCTTAAAGGTAAGAAAAAAACAACATCCAATAAATTCTTTTCATGTCAAAGGAAATTATTTAATTAGAAAAGGCGCTGAATTCAGCGCCTTTTCTAGTTTTTACCCTAAAACCTTAGACTTGCGTAATTAAGGCAAATCGGTGGCTTTTTTGCTTAGTAATAGAAGCTATATTCTTACAACTCAAATATTTATTTGCTTGTTAATAAAATTTATTGTACCTTTGCCCCGCAAATAGGTTTAATCTTTGCAACCCAATTTTTGTAATCGCGCCTACGTCGGGCATTAAAAATGATTACAGCTACTGCGGAAATTAAATCTCAAAGCAGTTAGTATTAATATTTAAAACAAAAAAAAATGACATTTGAAGAATTAGGCTTGGAGTCTAAACTCCTTAAAGCCGTAACCGAATTAGGTTTTGTAAATCCTACACCTATTCAAGAACAAACTATTCCACAGCTTTCTAGCAAGGCAACCGACTTAGTTGCATTAGCACAAACAGGCACTGGTAAAACTGCCGGATTTGGTTTACCATTATTATCTAGGTTAAATCTTAATGATAGACACACGCAAGCTTTGGTGTTAGCACCTACACGAGAATTATGCGTTCAAATTAGCAAAGATTTAATTAACTATTCAAAATATTTGAATGGATTAAAAGTAACTGCTGTGTATGGTGGGGCGCCAATTGTTGGACAAATTAAAGACTTAAAATCAGGATCGCAAGTTGTAGTAGCAACTCCAGGCCGTTTAGTTGATATACTTGAACGTAAAGCACTTGATTTATCACATGTAGATATCGTTGTACTAGATGAAGCAGATGAAATGCTAAACATGGGTTTTAAAGATGATTTAGATTTTATATTAGGTAATACACCACCTACTAAAAATACATGGTTATTCTCGGCTACTATGCCTCAAGAGGTAGAACGCATTGCTAAAAAATACATGGATTCACCTATTGAAATTAGTGTAGGTAAGAAAAATCAAAGTAACGAAAATATTTCGCATGTATATTATATTGTACAACAACGTGATCGTTACTCTGCATTAAAACGCATTGCCGATTTTTATCCAGAGATATTTAGTATTGTGTTTTGTAGAACTAAAGCAGAAACACAACAAGTGGCAGACGCATTAATTAAAGATGGTTATAATGCTGATGCGTTACATGGTGATTTATCACAAGCACAACGTGATTTTGTAATGAAACGTTTTCGTAGTAGAACACTACAAATGTTAGTAGCTACAGATGTGGCTGCTCGAGGAATTGATGTAAACGATGTAACACACGTTATAAATTACAATTTACCCGAAGATGCAGAAAATTACACACATCGTAGTGGTAGAACAGCTCGAGCAGGTAAAACAGGTATTTCAATTGCTATTGTTACACCTAAAGAAACTGGTAAAATAAGAGATATTGAACGTATCATTCAAAATAAATTCTCAAAAGCTCATGTGCCAAATGGAGTAGATGTGTGCGAAAAACAATTATATCATTTAGTAAATAAACTAAAAGCCGTTGAGGTAAAAGATGATGAAATTGAAAAATACCTTCCAAAAATTTATGATGAGTTAAAAGATTTATCTAAGGAAGAAATTATTAAGCGTTTTGTGTCTGAAGAGTTTAATCGTTTTTATACTTACTATCAAAATGCCCCAGATTTGAATTCGGAAGGCGAAGGTGGAAGCAATGGTCGTACGACACGATTCTTTGTAAATATGGGACAATTAGATGGATTTAATAGAAATGCATTAAAAGATTTCTTAATCGAAATTTCGAATGTGCAAGCCCGAATGATTTTTAATATTGATGTTAAAAATTCATTCTCATTTTTTGAAACAGAAAACAAATTTATAGACCAATTTTTAGCTTTAAATAGCATGGAAATTGAATTTAACGGACGCGCCATAAGTTTTGAAGTTTCAAAAGCAAAAGGTGGAAGTGGATATGGCGATAAAAAAGGGTTTGGTGGTGAACGTAAATCGTTTGGTAGAGAAGGTGAACGTAGAGGAAGTAGAAGAGATGGTGAGCGTAGGAGTTATGGTTCTGATAAATCGTATGCTAGTGGGAAAGATCGTGGAGAGCGCAAAGGATATGGGAAAAGAGAAGAAAAACGTAGTTTTGATAAATTTGGAAACGAAACCACTTTTAACAAAAATAACGAAGGTGGAGAACGTAAAAAACGTTTTATGCGATAATAATAACAAATTACTGTGTAAAAATCAGTGAATTTTTATAAAAATTCACTTGATTTTTTGCCAAATAAAAAAGAAATCATATATTTGCGTCCCCTTTTGGGAAAAATCAACTTAAAGAGTAAAACAATATGTCACGTATTTGTCAATTAACAGGTAAAAAAGCGATGAAAGGAAACCATGTTTCTTTCTCTAATACTAAGACTCGTCGTCAGTTTAAAGTAAACTTAAAAACTAAAAAGTTTTTTGTACCTGAAACAGGGGAGTGGGTTACACTACGTGTATCTACCTCTGCAATTAAAAACATTAATAAAAAAGGAATCTATGCATGCTTAAAAGACGCTGTTGAAGGCGGTATTTTAGCATAATTCATAAATATCATCGAAAATGGCAAAAAAAGGTAATAGAATTCAAGTAATTTTAGAGTGCACAGAGCACAAAGACAGTGGTAAACAAGGAACTTCTCGTTACATTACTACTAAAAACAAAAAGAACACGCCTGATCGTATCGAGTTAAAAAAATATAACCCGATTTTAAAGAAGATGACTGTTCATAAAGAAATTAAATAACCGATTAATACAATAAACAATGGCAAAGAAGGTTGTAGCAACATTAAAAACTGGTAAAGGAAATGCTTTTACTAAAGTGATTAAAGTGGTAAAATCTCCTAAAACAGGAGCTTACGCTTTTAAAGAAGAAATCGTATTAAACGAATTAGTAAACGATTTTTTAAAGAAATAAGTAGCTTTCGTTCTACTTTAATAGAAAAATTTCTCCTATATGCAGGAGAAATTTTTTGTTTTTTATACCTTTATGAAGATGAAAAAAAAGATTAATACCAAAGTAATAACTAGTCTTGTAATAGCTACTGCTATTGTATTGGTTGGTTATAAATTAGGCAATGTGTGGCAAAAAACACATTATTCTACTAATAACGTTTCGGTAACTGGATTGGGTTCTAAAGATTTTGATGCCGACCTAATTGTTTGGACTGGCTCTTTCTCTAGAAATGCACCTACATTAGCAGAGGCTAATAAATTAATAAAAGCAGATATTAAAGCTGTGAAAGATTTTTTGAAGAGTAATGGTATTAATGAAAAAGAAATTAATTTTTCGTCATTACGTATTAATAGAGACTATGAATCTATATATAATAACGAAGGAAATCCAGTAGGAAATAGATTTGTAGGTTATAGTCTTTTTCAAGAGCTATCAGTTGAATCAAAAGAATTGACAAAGATTGAAAAAACTATTTCCGAAGTTGGTAATCTTATTGAACAAGGTATTGAATTTACTTCAAATGAACCGAGTTATTTCTATACCAAATTAACCGATTTAAAATTGGAATTATTAAAGAGTGCTACCCAAGATGCTTTAAGACGTGCTGAAACTATAACCGACAACGCGAATAGCAGTATTGGTAGTTTGCATGAAGCGAGCATGGGTGTTTTTCAAATTACAGGACAAAATACCAACGAAGATTATTCGTGGGGTGGTTCATTAAATACTTCTTCCAAACATAAAACAGCAAGTATTACAGTAAGATTAAGTTTTGATTTATAATTTTAGGTACTCATGGGATTTTTTAGTAAATTATTTGGAAAAGAAGAAAAAGAAAGTTTAAACGAAGGCTTGGCAAAAACCAAAGAAAGTTTTTTTGGCAAGTTAGCTAAAGCAGTTGCAGGTAAATCGAGTGTAGATGCAGATGTATTAGATAACCTAGAAGAAGTTTTAATTACAGGTGATGTAGGCGTAAATACAACATTAAAAATTATAAAACGCATAGAAGCCAGAGTAGCTAAAGATAAATATGTTGGCACTAGTGAATTAAATACGATATTAAAAGAAGAAGTGGCTGCTTTGCTAACCGAAAATAATTCGAGTGATGCTGTGAGCTTTGAACTTCCAAAAGATAAAAAACCTTATGTTATTATGGTGGTAGGTGTAAATGGTGTTGGAAAAACAACCACCATTGGAAAGTTATCCAATCAATTTAAAAAAGCGGGTTATAATGTCATGTTAGGTGCAGCAGATACCTTTAGGGCAGCAGCTGTTGATCAATTAACGATATGGAGCCAAAGAGTAGGGGTTGATATTGTATCTCAAGGTATGAATGCCGACCCTGCTAGCGTTGCATTTGATACACTAAGTAGTGCGAAAGCAAAAGGTAGTGATGTTGTAATTATTGATACAGCTGGTAGATTGCATAACAAGATAAACTTAATGAATGAGCTAACTAAAATTAAAAATGTGATGAAGAAGGTTATTCCAGATGCGCCACATGATGTTTTATTAGTTTTAGATGCAAGTACTGGCCAAAATGCTATTGAACAATGCCGTCAATTTACAGCAGCTACTGATGTGAGTGCTTTAGCGCTTACTAAATTAGATGGAACTGCTAAAGGTGGCGTAGTAATTGGTATTTCAGATGAATTTAAAATTCCTGTTAAATACATTGGAGTAGGCGAAAAGATGGAAGACCTTCAAGTATTTAATCGTGCTGAATTTGTGGATAGTTTGTTTAGCCAATAATAATCTCGCTCGTATTATTTACGACAAAAATATAATAATTCGCCTTTTGGTAAACGATAGCGTTCAACTAACTCGGGGCTGATTTCTTTGGTATAATCTTCTACCGTTACATTAAAGCCAGCAGCGGCTAATTTATCTTTGTAATCTAAACCAAACAAGCGCACATGGTCTTTTTGCCAAAAATGAATTTCGCGATCTTTCTCGCTGGTAATTGTTTTGTCTTCGTAGGTTTCGTAGCGAGTAACGTCTTGTGGTATTTGAAAGATGCCAAACCCACCAGGTTTCATCATGCGATATAATTCGCGCATACATTGATTGGCATCTTCTACATGTTCCAACACATGATTACAGAAAATAACATCAAAACTATTATCTTCAAATGGCGCCTTATGTAAATCAAAATGATAATCGGCAATAGGCGAATTATAATCACCAGTTACATATTCCAGATTAGTCATTTTTTTAAATAACTTATAAAAACATTGCTCGGGAGCAATATGTAATACTTTATGTTTTGCACTAAAAAAATTGGTTTTGTTTTTTAAATATAACCACAATAACCGATGTCTTTCGAGTGATAAACTACCTGGGCATAGTACATTGTTGCGCTTGGCACGCCCACTATAACCATAAGGTAAAAATTTACGATATGTTTTTCCGCTAATTGGGTCTTCGTAGGTATTACCATAATAAACCAAAGGAGCTATTTTACTAAAAACTAAACTTAATTGAATAAGTATAGGACGCGGAATGGTTCGTAATAAGAAATGAAACATTAATAAAGTTTGTTTTAATTAAATAACTCAAAATAAGTACTCAAAAATACACAAAATCGTGATGTTATAAAATGAGGATAGCATAATTAATTTACTATTTTTGTAAATCTAAGTAAAACTATATTATGGCAAAAACAGCAACCGGAAAAACAGCTCCTACATACTCAAAAGGAACTAGTTTGTTTGACAGGCTTAATGCTTTTCTTGAAAACAACGAGAAACCGCTTTTTTGGGGAATTTTAGTAGTTGGAGTTACTTTAGCACTAATGAGTTTTAATGCTCGAATGAGCGAGGCACATGACGATTCATTATATATTGAAGCGGCATATCGTTATGTACACGAGTTTCCTAATTATTATTATACATCTCATGCACCAATGTATCCTATGTTTTTAGCACTATTAACTATGATGTTTGGGACTAATTTGATTTATTTTAAATTATTTTCTGTTTTGTTTTATGCATTGGGAGCTGTTTTCTTTTATAAAGCATTAGATAAAAAAGTAACACCAATTATTAAATTCTTTGTTTATACATTCATTTGTATGAATTATATGATTTTATATTATGCTAGCCAAACTTTTTCGGAGGCATTTTATATGTTGATACAAGCGATCTTTTTTTATTATTTTTCTAAGTATAATTTCTCTGAAGACCCAATAGGTACTGATTTAAAGAAAGACTGGAAAGGATGGATGGTGCTTGGTTTTTTAATGATGTTGTTAACACTAGCAAAGAATATCTTAGTTATTGGAATTATCGCTGTTTTGCTTTATTTCTTAGTTCAAAAGGAAAAGAAAAAAGCATTATTCGCCCTAGGTTTTTTTGGCTTATTTAAGTTGTTATATGAATTAATTAAAAGTTTGGTTTGGGGAGATTCGGCAATACAGTATGCCTCTCAAATGAATATTTTATTTAACAAAGACCCCTATGATGCGAGCCAAGGACAAGAAGATATAATGGGCTTTTTTGGAAGATTTACAGATAATATTGCAGCTTATGTAGGTAAACGATTTTATCAAATTATAGGATTTTTTGATGAAGATTTTTTATTTAAAAAAGTCGTGGAGCAAGATGGGCAATTAATGGAAACATCTAATAATAGTATCTATTTCTTTTTTGCATTTATTATTTTAGGCCTAACTTTTTATGGATTATATAAGGCTTATAAAGATAATAACAAGTTTATTTTCTTTTTTGTTTGGTTTGCTGGTGCAATTTGTTTCGGTACTTTCTTTGTGTTACAAGCAAGATGGGATCAGCCTCGTTTTATCATGGTACACATGCCGGCATTGTTCTTAGGAATTTTATATGGGCTATATAGTTATTTTAAGAAAGGAACTAATCAGTTTATTTTGATTGGATTAATTACTGTTTTAGTTGCTTCGTTTGTCATGTCATCAACTAAAAGAGCTGTAAAGAATATACCCATTGTTTCTAAAAATTTAAAAGGTGATATTTATTATGGTTATACGCCAGATTGGCAAAACTATTTAAAATTAAGCGCTTATTGTAAAGATAGTTTACCCGAGAATAGCTTGGTGGCTGCACGAAAAGCACCTATGAGTTTTGTGTATGCTAAAGGAAAACATTTTTATCCAATTTATTCGGTAATCGCAAAAGACCCAGAAACTCAACAATCAAATCCAGACAGTGCCTTAGCTATATTTAAGAGTAAGAAAGTAACCCATCTTTTAATTGCTAGTCTAAGAATTAATCCTAATAAAAATACAGGTGACGTAATAAATACTTTGCATAATATTGCAGCGCCTATCATGCGAAAATATCCAGAAAAGTTGGTACTTGTTAAAGAAATGGGATTGTCTGAACCATCGTACTTATACGAGATAAAATATTAAACATGGATTTTAATTATACAAAAATTAAATTAGGTAACTTATTGTATAAGTATTGTTTTCCGCTTTATAACTTTTCTTACACTAGGTTTAAACTAAAAAATGATAAAACAGAAATTCAGCTTCTGAAAAACCTAATAAAACCAGGCGATTATATTTTAGACATTGGAGCTAATATTGGCTTTTATGCTAAATTACTTTCTCAGTTTACAACTAATAAGGGTAAAGTTTATTGTTTTGAGCCTGATAGTTTAAATTTTAAATATTTAAAAAATAATACCAAGCATATACAAAACGTGGTATTATTTAATAATGCTGTATCTGATAAATCAGAAAGTTTAAAAGTATATAAGTCCAAATTATTGAATGTGGATCATCGTACCTATCCAGTAAATAATTATGATAGTGTGGAAGAAATAAAATCAGTTTCTATTGATGAACTTATTACTCAAAATATTATTCCTAAAGTGGATATTATTAAAATTGACATACAGGGTTATGAACTCACCGCATTTAAAGGAATGAAACATCTGTTAATGAGTAACTCTCATCTTAAAATTATTGCAGAATATTGGCCACATGGCTTTAAAAGAGCGGGAACTTCTGCTGTTGATTTTTTTGATTTTTTTACTAACATGGGGTATCATTTTATATTACTCGATAGTCAAGCTACAACAAAACTGGAGAGAGAGTATATTGTAAAAAATAATGAAATGCCCTTTGAATTCAGTTTTAATGTATTAATCCAAAAAGACTAATTTGGAACTGCAATTAAATCAGTTGAACCATTTTTAGGTATATAAGACTTGTAGTTGCTTAAAGTTATTTCAACATTAGTTTTTGTATCATACAACCTATAGTTTAAGTCTTTAAAATAGTTGAAGTAAAATTCAAAACTTATATTTTTTTCGTCCATTACATACAAGCCAATTTCAAATATTATCTTTGGTCTATACTTGGCAATTGCATGTTTGGCTCCTTTAAAAACTTCATACTCGTGCCCATCGGTATCAATTTTAATAAAATCAATTTTATCTATTTGGTTAATTGCTGTGAAATCATCTAATGAAATTGCTGGAACACCTTCAGTGGCTTTTGGTGTTCCTAAATGAACAGGGTGGTTATTTTCGTCTTTTTCTCCATTTACTTTCCAACTTGAAAAAGCAATAATATCGGGTTTGTCTGATGATTTTTCGGAAACAAAAGAATTTATTATAGTAACATTTTTAGAAATTTCAGGGTTTAATGCTAGGTTTTTCTTTAGCCTTTCTAGTGCATAAAAGGTTGGTTCAAACGAATACACCTTTCCATTAGGTACTAACTTAGCGAATTGTAATGTCATTAATCCTACATTAGCTCCAATATCAATTATAGTGAAATTATCTTTTATGGTAAGGAAAGCATTTTTGGTAATATGTTTTTGAAAACTACCGAATAAATACAATGATAGCTCTATTCCCTCAGATAAATCAACCTCGTAGTTAACTTCACCTTTCTTGATTAACTTTTTATCTTTACCAACAAATAAGGTAACAGTTTTGTATAAAATTTTTGCTAAGAAAATTTTAATTCGAGTTATTGGGAGCCAACTTTTAAACATAAATAGAGGTTTCAAAGATAAATTTTTTAAAGAATTTAGGAAATTTATTTATTCATTTATTATCCTAGTGTTTGGCTGCTTCTTTGTAACTAAAATTAATCCCAATACAGTAGTTAAGGCATTTAGTAAAATTAATTCATTTCCTACTTTGTAGGAACTAATATTTGGAAAAAGGTAATTTGCTAGAAGGTATGTAATGATTGGTGCTATTACACACACTATAGGAACTAACTTATCTCTTAAATTTACTTTAGTAAATAAACCTACCATAAATAAACCTAATAACGGGCCGTAAGTGTAACCAGCAATCATTAGCACCGTATCTATAATTGCTTTTTGGTTTAAAATATCAAAAATAACTATCACTAACCACATTAAAATAGCAAAGCCAATATGTAAATAAGTGCGTTGTTTAGATTTTTGTGCTTCACTTAACTTATTATTTTTATCTATTTCCAGAATATCAATATAAGTAGAGGTGGTTAAGGTTGTAAGCACGCTATCTGCACTGCTAAAGGTAGCTGCTGTTAATCCAATTATAAATATTAATCCAGCAAACATGCCTAAATGATTGAGTGCTAAATTTGGGAAAACTTTATCAGTAATAACCTTGCCTGTTTCATCTTGTATAGGTAAAGCAATATTTGAGTAATCATAAAATTGGTACAATAATGCACCTAGGGCTAAAAAACAAGTTGTTACTACAACCATTACTACGCTAAACCAAAAAATATTTTTTTGTGCATCGCCTAATGATTTGCAACTCAGATTTTTTTGCATCATATTTTGATCTAAGCCCGTCATGGCTACTGCAATAAAAATACCACCAATAAATTCTTTTACAAAAAAATTACTTTCCCGCCAATCCCAAAAAAATGTATCTGAATAATCTGAAGCGATAATATTACTAACAGCTGTACCAAAACTAATATCCATTTTATGAATAATAACTATGATAGATACAATTACTCCTAGTATGAGAAATAAAGATTGAAAAGTGTCTGTCCATACTAAAGTTTTAATACCTCCTTTGTAGGTATATAATAACATTAATGCTAAAATAATTGATACACTTACCCAAAATGGTATATGCACACTCTCAATTCTATCAAATACAAAAATCTGAATAACGCCCGCTGCTAAATATAATCGTGCTGCTGCTCCCAACACTCTTGAAATAATAAAAAAGAATGCACCCGTTTTTTGTGTATTTCTGCCAAATCTATTTTCTAAATAACTATAAATTGAAATAAGATTGAGTTTATAATACATGGGTAATAAAACTTTAGAAATAATAAAATACCCTACAAAATAACCAAACACTAATTGTAAATAGGAGAAGTTAGCAGTGCCAACTTTTCCAGGAACCGATATGTAAGTAACGCCACTTAAAGAATCGCCAATCATACCAAAAGCAACGGCATACCAAGGAGAGGCGTGGTTGCCCGAAAAATAACTCTCAGTAGTAGAATTTTTAGAAGTTATGTAGGCAATTAAAAGTAATCCGCCAAAATACAATAAGATGCAAGTAATAATAAATAAAGGTGACATGAAACTAAAGATACTTGTAAAATACAAGTAGTTTATTCCTAATTAACACATTATTATAAAACATTGCGGGTTAATATCTTTTAACATCTTACAAGCTTATGGGTATATTATGTTTTTTAAAATTAGTTACCTTGTAGTCATATTTTTTATTTATGGAAAATATTATTGATAAAGTTTCAAGAGCAGAAATAATTAAAGAATTAAATAATAACCGTTATGTACGAAGAGTAAATAATGGTGATAACGAAATATATATTATTACAGCACATAACTCGCCCAATACCATGCGAGAAATTGGGCGATTAAGAGAGGTAACATTTAGGCATGCTGGTGGTGGAACTGGAAAAGCCATTGATATTGATGAGTTTGATACGAGCAATCATCCTTATCAACAGTTGTTAGTGTGGAATCCACAAGACCAAGAAATTGTGGGCGCATATCGTTTTATATTGTGTAGAGACGCTGAGTTCAGAAATGGAAAAATCCATTTAGCAACTACTGAACTATTTGATTTTTCTCCCGAATTTTATGAAAAATATGTGCCTTATACTATAGAGTTAGGGCGATCTTTTATTCAACCTCAATATCAGCCATCCGAACAATTCCGTAAAGGTTTGTTTAGTTTAGATAACTTATGGGATGGTTTAGGTGCTATCGTTGTAGATAATCCTGATATGAAATTTTATTACGGAAAATTTACGATGTACACCGACTTTAATGTAGAGGCTCGTGATTATATTTTATCATTTTTACATTATTATTTTCCTGACCATAAGAAATTAGTATCCCCCATTCATGGAATTGAAATTAAAACCGATGTGTCCAAATTTTTAAAAGAAATAGAAGGTAAACCTTATAAAGATGGTCATGCTGTGTTAAATAAATTAGTTAGATCTTTAGGTGAAAATATTCCACCTTTAGTAAATGCATACAGTAATTTATCAAGCACTATGTTGTCTTTTGGTACAGCCATAAATCCAACTTTTGGAGGTGTTGAAGAAACTGGTATTTTAGTAACTATCGCTGATATTTATCCTAGTAAGTCTGAACGACACATAGAAACTTATATAAAAGAGAAAGCGGAGAGAGTAAAAAATAATGGAAATTAAGCAAGCTAAATTTTTTAAGAGTAGTGCCGATTACAAAGGTTGTCCTACGCCTGATAAACCCGAGTTTGCATTTATTGGACGAAGTAATGTCGGTAAATCTTCGTTAATTAATATGTTATGCCAACAAAAAGATTTAGCTAAAACTTCTTCAAAGCCAGGAAAAACACAACTAATCAATCATTTTATTATAAACGAGAAATGGTATTTGGTGGATTTACCTGGTTATGGATATGCTAAAACAAGTAAATCAAATCTCGAAAAATTTGAAGCATTAATTAGTAATTATATTACAAAGCGTAAAAATTTAATTTCGATATTTGTTTTAATTGATAGCCGTTTAGAGCTTCAAAAAATAGATGCAGAATTTATGGAATGGTGTGCCGAAAAAGAAATACCATTTTCAATTGTATTTACTAAAATTGATAAATTAGGAAAAAACCAATGGGCAAGCAACCTAGCAAAGTTTAAAAAACAATTACTCACACAGTGGGAAGAAATGCCAATGTATTTTGAAACAAGTTCTGAAAACAAGATTGGGAAAGAAGCAATCTTAAAATATATTGATGAAAATATACCATATTTTATTCCTCCTCCTAAAGATCTTAAAGCACAAAGCAAATGATTTCGGAGTGGAAACAATTACAACTTAAATTGAAAGAACGTTTTGGTTCAGAGATGGATCCAGATGCTATCTTATTTATGATTGGTTTACAAGAGTTAGATAAACCAAATCGAAAATATAAGAAGGATGAAAAAATAGATATTATTCATATTGGTGTATGCACAGTGCTTGCACCTTATGGTTTTTATGAATATAAAGGACGTGATGATGATGATTGGCCTCATTGGGAACTAAAAGAGAACATTCCTTTCTTAGAACCCAAGCAACAAAATAAATTAATGACCGAAGCTTTGGTAGATTATTTTAAACGAAATGGATTTCTAGATTAACACACTGTATTATTTCAAGCATAAAAATGTACCTTTGTTTTGTTATGTACTAACTTGTAATTAAAATGAATTTAATACTTCCATATTGTAATAGTTTAACGTCATATAGCCGATTTAAAACCCGTGAAGTAAAGTGTGGCAATGTAGGCATAGGTGGTGATAATCCCATTCGCATACAAAGTATGACTACCACCGACACTATGGATACTAAAGCGACTGTTGCACAAAGTATTAGGATGATTGAGGCTGGATGTGAATTAGTACGCATTACTGCACCAAGTATTAACGAGGCTAAGAATTTAGAGCAAATAAAAAAAGAATTAGTGGCAGCTGGGTATCATACACCTTTAGTAGCTGATATTCATTTTACACCTAATGCTGCCGAACACGCTGCAAGAATTATTGAAAAAGTGCGTGTAAATCCTGGAAATTATGCGGATAAAAAGAAATTTGAAGAGATTGAATATACAGACAGTGCTTATGAATCAGAGTTAGATCGTATCCGACAACGTTTTACTCCTTTAGTAAAAATTTGTAAAGAGTATGGTACAGCTATGCGCATAGGTACTAATCATGGTAGCTTAAGTGATAGAATATTGAGTCGTTATGGCGATACACCGTTAGGAATGGTGGAATCGGCTTTTGAATTTTTGCGAATATGCGAGGATTTGAATTATTATAATATTGTAATTTCAATGAAGGCTAGCAATACGCAAGTGATGGTACAGGCTTATCGGTTATTGGTACAAAAAATGATTGAGAGCGGTCGAAATTATCCTTTACATTTAGGGGTTACCGAAGCAGGCGATGGTGAAGACGGACGTATTAAATCGGCTGTTGGTATTGGCACCTTACTCGAAGATGGCTTGGGTGATACGGTTCGTGTGTCATTAACCGAAGATCCTGAATTTGAAATGCCAGTGGCTAGAGCCTTAGTTAAGAAATATCAAGCACATAAAATTAATTCTTCAACAAATCACACTTCATGGAATTTACCTTATAACCCTTACGAATATACTCGTAGAACATCTACCAATATCATAAATATTGGTGCACATAATGTACCGCGTGTAATTGCCGATTTAAGTCATAGAGAACAATTATCACCCGCTTCATTTTATCCATTAGGTTACAATTACTCTATACCAACAGATAAATGGAATATAAGTGATATGGCTTGCGACTATGTGTATGTAGGAAATAATAAAATTGATTTTGAAATTCCTGGAACTTTAGGAATAATTTATAATTCCGAAACTTGGAAACAAATTAATCAACCTATCCGACAGTATCCATTATTTTGTGCAGATGAATTTTTAATAAGCGAAAATACGCATCCTGAACTTAATTTTGTTGCCGTTACTTTGGATGTATTGACTGATAATTTCTTAAATCAAATAAAGACTAAAAATAATATAGTATTAATAGCTGATAGTTTTTCTGATAACACTATGATGGAAATAAGAGCATTGTTTATTAAGTTAATGACTGCTCAGATATCAATGCCAGTAATTCTAAAATATAATTATAAGAATTTGTCTGAAGAAGATTTTCAGTTGTATGCTTCTGCCGAAACAGGAGCTTTATTGTTAGATGGTATGGGTGATGGTTTGTGGTTAAAAACTATAAATTGCGCTACACCACAACTTGTAAATTCAACGAGTTTTGGAGTTTTACAAGCTACTCGAACTCGTATTAGTAAAACAGAGTATATATCTTGCCCAAGTTGCGGTAGAACCTTGTTTGATTTACAGGAAACCACTCAACGTATTCGAGAACGCACCAGTCATTTAAAAGGTGTGAAGATTGGAATTATGGGATGTATTGTAAATGGGCCAGGAGAAATGGCAGACGCTGATTATGGTTATGTAGGCGTAGGTGTAGGTAAAATTTCCTTATACAAAGGGAAAGAGGTAGTAAAGAAAAATATCCCAACCGAACATGCCGTTGATGAGCTCATCAATCTTATTAAAGACAATGGAGATTGGGTAGAAAAAGAACCGTCATAACTTCAGAATTAACAATATAATATAGAATTACTTACTTTATCTATTTCTAGTCTTAAAAATTATCTTAATTTTGATTTTCTAATTTTTGTTACCCTTTATTTAAATTGATAAACAAGAGTATATATTTATTGAGTGTGTTTATTTCACTCGTATGTTATTCCTATGCTCAAACTCAGGCTTCAAAAATTAAATCGAATTTCGAAGCTAAAGAGTATCAGCTCACAATTGATGAGATTAACTCAATTCATACATCTGAATTACCAGTTGATAGTATGTTGTATTTTAAAGCATATTCACAACTCAAGTTAAATCAACTTAAAGAGGCTAACGTAACAATTAAACAAATCCTACAAATCAATCCTTCTTTTTATGAAGCCAACCTATTAAAAGGAATGATTTATGCAAAGAAACAAAAATATGCAGATGCCATTGATTGTTTTAATAAAGTGATAGAAGCTAATTCGAAACATGACAAAGCATTTTATAATAGGGCACTTGCATTAGGCTTGTTAGATGATTATAAAAATGCCCTTAAAGATTTAGACCGATGTATTGCACTAAATCCCAATTACACATTAGCATACTATAATAGGGCTTATTGGAACGAATTAACAGAGAATTTCAACGCGGCTATAGAAGATTATAAAAAGACCATCGACCTAGATAAGCAATTTAATGATGCTTATTTTGCATTGGCTTATATGTATTCTAAAATTGGAGATAACATAAAGGCATGTGAAACATTACAAACAGCTAAACAACATGGTGTGGTAGCTGCTGATGAATTAATGCATAATTATTGTAAATAAATGAGAAGTCATGTTTTTTATACCATCTTATGTTTGTTGCTGAATAGCATACTTAATGCACAAAGTTTAAGTGTGAGTTTACAAGTGAAAGAAAAACCTTGTCAGTTAGGAGAAGCAACAATTACTATTGAAACTGGATTATCACCTATACAATATGAGTGGAGTAATGGTTCAATTTTGTCATCTGCAGAAAATTTGGAAACAGGTGATTATTCGGTAAAAGTAACCGATGCTAATAATCAAGACACAACCATTAATTTTCATATTGAAAATCCAGTGTGTGAACCAGTTCCCGAAACTCATTTTACACCTAATAACGATGGTTATAATGATACTTGGAACATTTCTTTAATTAATAATTTTCCGGAGTTTGATTTATACGTTTATAATCGATGGGGACAACAGGTGCATCATCAAACAGGTAATTATATTCCTTGGGATGGAAAAAACTTAACACTCCCACTACCTGATGCTACATATTATTATGTTTTATATTTTTCAAGGAGTAACAAACATCAATTTATAAAAGGAACGGTTAGTATTATTAGATAGATGAAAAACATAGTTTTATATATCTTATTATTAGTTCATGGCATTGGTGTGTGTCAGCAAACGGGGCAGTTTACTCAGTTTACATTTAATAGTTTCGGTTATAATCCAGCAGCGGCTGGTAGTAATCCAAATGGTAAACTTGAATCAATAATTGGATTTAGAAAACAGTGGGTTGGCTTTGATTATGCGCCTGCTTCAAACTTCGTAAGTGCAAACTATACTATTCGCAAGGAGCGTAGTTATAAGCGATGGCATAATGTAGGTGTTTATTTGTCGCAAGAAAAAAATGGAATTTTTGAAACTGTAGGAATTTATGGTTCTTATGCTATTCATCTGCCAATTACTAATAAGTATAAAATGTCGTTTGGAGTTATGGCAGGTGTTCAGCGTTTTTCAATTGCTAAAAATGTATTGTCGGAGTTTGATCCTATCTACTCTACAACTTATTTAGGTTCATTTTATTCTTATCCTGATTTTATTCCCGGAATAAGAGTGTATAGTAGAAAAATGTTTTTTGATGTTTCAGTACAACAAATCACAAAATTAAAACGTGTTCAAGGTGATAAGCAAATAGGAAGTAAATCTATTTTAACTCCGCATTTATATGTTTCTTACGGAAGGAAATTTGCATTTGATGGACAATGGATAGTGGTACCTGCAATCAATTTACACACTACAGTTACAGCTATTCCAAGTGCCGAGTTAAATTTAATGGCTTATTATGCTAAGCGCATTGGAGTAGGGGCGAGCATTAGAAATAAAGATTTTATTTCCGGTATTTTTCAGGTTAGAATTTGGGAAAATGTCACCGCTGGTTTTGCGTATGATTATACTATTAATAAGCTACGTTCATCGGCTGCTAATTCGTTTGAATTAATGTTAGGTGTAACTCCACTTTTCTCTTCCTTAGGTTCAGATAAGAGAGGCACAAGTGTTGCTAAATGCCCAGATTTTGATTTTTAAAACCTATGAATTTCATTAGTCAATTCAAATCGGTGTTTTTAAGTCATCTTCATTTTACACCTACTACCGATCAACAACATCTACTCAATTTATTATCCGAATTTGTAGCAACTAATAATGAACAAGAAATACTAGTTATAAAAGGTTATGCAGGAACCGGTAAAACAAATATGTTGGCGGCGCTTTCTAAAACTTTACCTGTTTTTAAATGGAAGAGTGTATTGTTAGCGCCAACAGGTAGAGCCGCTAAGGTATTATCATTGTATTCTGAAAAATTAGCTCAAACCATCCACAAAAAAATATTTATTAAAATTCCTACACACGATGGTGGTGTGATGTTTTCGTTAGCAGAAAATAAACATACTAATACCATTTTTATTGTTGATGAAGCGTCTATGATTGGTTTAGACCAATCAACAGGAGATAGTGTATATGGTAATTTATTAGAAAGTTTGTTAGAGTATGTATATGCTGGAGTGAATTGCAAACTTATTTTAGTAGGTGATACTGCTCAATTGCCACCTGTTGGCAGTAACGAAAGTCCAGCATTAAGTATTGAGTTTTTAAAAACAGCTTATCGTTTTCATGTTAAGCATATTGAATTAAAACAAGTAGCACGTCAACAAGATGCTAGTGGTATTTTATTAAATGCAACGCATCTTCGAAATTGCATCAGTCATTTTAATCAAGATTTTCCTAAGCTTACTGTTTTTAAGGATGTTGTGAAGTTAGCAGGCGATGAGTTAGAAGATGCCTTAAATAATGCGTATAGTAAATATGGTTATGATGATGTGTTAATTGTTACAAGAAGTAATAAACGAGCCAATTTATTTAACCAAGCTGTTCGTAATAGAGTAAGGTATATGGACGATGATTTATGTAGTGGTGATTTAATGATGGTGGTAAAGAATAATTATTTTTGGTTAGAAGATTCGTCTGAAATTGGTTTCATTGCCAATGGTGATAGTTTAAAGATTAAAAAAATTATTAAGCGAAAAGAGTTGTATGGATTTCATTTTGCTGAGTGTTTGGTTGAGTTAAGCGATTATCAAAATACACCAGAACTAATGGTTAATTTATTATTAGATAGTATTTATACTGAAGTGCCGTCGTTAACTAAAACTCAGCAACAACAATTGTTTGAGGAGGTAATGTTAGATGTAGCAGATGAACCAGTAAAAGGAAAACGAATGGCATATTTAAAAAGTAGTCCGTTTTATAACGCATTACAAGTAAAATTTAATTACGCAGTAACTTGCCATAAAGCGCAAGGTGGACAATGGTCGTGTGTGTTTATCGATCAAGGATATTTAACCAAAGAAATGCTTAATGTTGAATATATAAGATGGCTATATACCGCCCTCACACGGGCAACCGAAAAAGTTTATCTCATTAATTTTTCAGACGATTTCTTTTAATCTTTGTTTGAATAAAACCAACTTTCTTTTATCTTAGTAAAATGCCTAATCAATTAATACACGAATCTAGCCCATATTTATTACAACATGCACACAACCCTGTAAACTGGATGCCGTGGAATGAAACTACTTTAGCTAAAGCACAGCAAAAAAATAAATTACTTTTAATCAGTATAGGATATAGCGCCTGTCATTGGTGTCATGTAATGGAACATGAAAGTTTTGAAAGCGAAGAGGTGGCGCAACTAATGAATCAACATTTTATTAATATTAAAATAGATAGAGAAGAGCGCCCCGATATTGATATGGTGTATATGGGTGCGGTTCAGATAATGACAGGTCAGGGTGGTTGGCCACTTAATTGTTTTGCTTTACCTAATGGAAAACCAATTTATGGTGGTACCTATTTTCCTAAACAACAATGGATGCAAATTTTGAAAAATTTAGCAGAGTTGTTTCACACCAATCCTCAAAAGGTTTATGATTATGCCGAACAACTTACTCAAGGTTTAGCACAATTAGAGATGCCAGATGTGTCGGTATTAGAACAGGATTTTGATAAAGATATTTTATTACAAAGTGTCCAAAAATGGAAACTAAGATTTGATAAAGAAGATGGAGGAACAAATAGAGCTCCTAAATTTCCAATGCCTAATAATTATTTGTTTTTATTGTATTATCAGTATTTTTATAAAGATTCCGAACTACAAAACCATCTTCAACTTACCTTAACCAAAATGGCTTATGGTGGTATTTATGACCAAATTGGTGGAGGCTTTGCAAGATATAGTACAGATATGCTTTGGAAAGTTCCTCATTTTGAAAAAATGTTGTATGATAATGCACAATTAATTAGCTTATACACTCAAGCCTA
>JADLER010000195.1 GCA_020846025.1 Bacteroidia bacterium
ATCTTCAAGATTATAGGCTTGTTTTACATATCGATAGGTTTCATCGCATTTCCATCGTGTTAGATAATTATCAAGTATTTTATAGCATTGATTAGCGTCGTATAATGATAGTTGCTGATTGGTAATAAGTACCTTTGGGTTTTACCCAAAACCTTTTACTACCAAAGCAATCAAAGTTTCTTTAATACCATTGAGTTGTATTTTTCTGCACCTTATAATCTTTGCTTTGTGTGGCGTTTCAATGTTTTTTGTAAACTGTTGCATGGTTACAAAACTCGTTATTAATATGTTCGCTTAAATCGAAATTCATGAGGTTCCGGCTCAATCTGTTTTCTGTTTTTATCAAGGCTATATCCACGCACAAGGTTCTGGATATTTCACTCAGCTTTATATCTTTTGCTTTTTGTATCCCAAAGAACATATCATACATAAAGCCTTTACATGGTTTAGATAAATCTTTACTCAAGATTCCCGAGATTTTTTTAACTTGCGCGCTGAATCTATTGCTCAGCAATGATTTGGAGTCTATTTTATCTTAAAGTCTTTTGCAGATAAGACATCTAAGTTAATGGATTTCTTTTTTTGGGAAACTCCAGTAATATATAGCCTCTTTATATGCGCCTTCTTGTTCATATAGTTTACTAAATTGATCATAAACTTGTAGGCGTTCTTGATTTCTTAAAAGCTTTGTACTTAATAGGAGTGCTTTAGTTAAATTTGTTTCGGCCTCATCATATTTCTTTTGTTCAATAAAAACCGTTGCTAAATTTACATAAGCCGATTTATATTCGCTTAAAGCTTGTTGTGATAACAATAATGCCGTGTCGGGTTTGTTAAGTTTATAAAAATGAGATGCTTCGTTTAAAGCTTTTACTCTATCTAATCCATCTGATATTGAAACCAGTTGTAAGGTTTTAGCGATGTCTTTATTTTGAGCAAAATAGTTCGTTAATAAAAAGAAACTTGCTATTAAAAATAAGCGCCTAAACATAAGTTAGACAAAATTAATACTTTAAAGTTATAAATGCTCCTATTCTTCTTTTTCTACACGGAAGGCTTGATACATTCTGTACACACGATAAATACAATAAGCCATAAACACTACTGAAAGAATGTAACGTTTTGTACCGTAAGCTCTGTCTTCAAACCAATCTGTAAAAGCAAAAATTAAAGAGCCTGCAAAAGTTAATAAAACCATAATGGCACTAAACATAAGGTTTACCCATTCAATCGGAGATTTTTTTTTCATTGATATATTATATAATTAATTAAAAAAAATCCCCCACATTTTGCGGAGGATTTTTTATACATGATGATTATCTTTATTTCAACATAAAGTTTACAGGTAAGTTAAAGAATACTGATACAGCTCTACCATTTTGTTTTCCTGGTTTCCATGCAGGCATTGATTTCACAACACGAATCGCCTCTCTATCACACTCACCGCAACCTGGTACTCCTTTTAATACTTGCACATCTCCAATTTTACCATTTCCATCTACAACAAATTTTAAAAAGCATTTACCTGTTAACCCCGCTTCGCGAGCCATCTGTGGATATTGTACATTTTTTTGAATATACTTCATCATTTCCATCGTTCCACCTGGAAATTCTGGCATTTCTTCTACCACAGTAAAAATCTCAGGAGCTTTTTCTTCTACCACACCATTACCATTCCCTTCTGTTGGAACAACAACCGCATCTCCGTCACCCTCTTGAGTTACAGTACTTACTTGCGTATCTGCAATCTTTTCTTGTGGCGGTGGTGGATCTGTTTCAACCGCATCATCTTTAATCACCGGTGGAACAAACTTTACCGTTTCCATCACTGGTGGCGGTGGTGGCGGCGGCGGCGGTGGTGGTTCGTTTTTATCAGCGGGAGGCGGTGTTAAATCAATTTGAGTCATATCTAACACCGGAGGTGCCTCAATTTCCTCTCCCTGCATACTCAAAATAGCTTTTATACCAATAGTTAAAGCTATTGCAGCTATAACACCAGCAATAATAAATGTCATAGTCCAATTATAACGTCTTCTTATCACAAAGGCGCCATATTCTTGATTCCTTCCATCAAAAACAATATCGTTTCTGGAGTCGGATACTACATTATTCCAATTTGCTACTACCATGATTATTTAATTTTTTCTTGTAATAGAGTGTATTCAGATGCCATCATTTCAACTCCCAAAACACGTTTACCAACATTACATATCTTTAATTCATCTAGCATGTCTATGGCATTCTTATAAGTTGCCTGATCATCAGTTTTGACAAGAACTGTAATAGCGTTCTTATCAGCAGTTGCTTCCATTGCTAAACGTTTAAAAGTTGTATCTGCTAAAGTTTTTGATTTTACCTGAGCTTCTAATTTTTTGATTTCATCATTTGCCCATTTATTTTGTTCCATCAATAATTTATGTAATCCATCTGGACCAAAATTCGTTTCTTTTAGTTCTGTTGGGGGCATGCCTTTTTCGTTTCCAGCAGTATAGAATTGACCAACATAGTAAAAAATTCTATCATCTTTGGTTAATAAAAAGGTAACCCCATTTTTAACTTCTGGAGGAGGAGGGCTTCCGGGAGGAGGATCTGCGGGCAAACTTAACTCCATACTTTTAGGCTTACTAAATGTAGAAGTAAGTACAAAGAACGTTAGTAGTAAGAAAGCCAAATCCACCATTGGTGTCATGTCTATTCTTGTACTCTGTTTCTTGGCGCGTTTTTTACCACCTTTACCATGTCCGCCACCACCGTCTTCTGCTATTTCTGCCATGTTAAAATTGTTTTTTTAATTTGTTAAAGAATATTTTTAATTCGATTCTGTTGATTTTTTCTCGCCACCTTCTAAAGAAGTGATTAGATTAAAAGTATAAATCTTCATGTCGGTAAATGTTTTAAACACATCTCTCACATGTATATACTTTACTTTTCCATCAGCCTTTACTGCATAGCGCGGTTTTTCACCTTTAAACTCAACATTTTTTTCTTTCGCCTCATCTCTATTACGCATATAAATTGCGTTAAGCTCTAAAGCTCCAATATTAATCCAATCTTTTAACTGATTATTTAATGAATCTAAATGAACACCTTTTTGAGGTTGAAACTTCAAACGCTCATTTTCAGATGCATCTAAATAACGAGGTAGGTCTTTAACCTCTACACCAAAACTGGATAATCCACCAAATTTCTTAATTTGATCGGGCGTAAAGTTTACCTTATACTTCTCGCTAATCTTTGCAAGTGCATTTATCTTAGCTTCAGCGTTACCAATACCAAAAAACACACGGCCATTATTATCAATAGTAACTAATACTGTGTTTTCGGGTAATGTTTTATCAGAATGAGATGCCGGAGGATCAACCACAACAGGCTCAGCCATACGGAAGGACGCAGTAAGCATAAAGAATGTAACCAACAAGAAAGCCAAATCTACCATTGGAGTCATATCAATGGAAGGAGCACTCTTTGCAACTTTTATCTTTCCCATGTTTTTTTATATTTTAATTAATAGATACAATGTTTGATTTAATTCCATAAAGGAATTTACTGATATTATTTACCAGAAGATTGGAACTCTTGAATAATAGAGAATCCAGCCTCGTCCATTGCATATGTTAATTGGTCAACACGGTTTGAGAATAAGTTGTAGAAAATAATCGCAAAAGCAGAAGTACCAATACCTACTAATGTGTTAATTAAGGCTTCAGAAATACCTGTTGCTAAAGCTGCGGTATCAGGAGTACCTGCACTTGCTAAGGCCGCAAACGCACGAATCATACCTACAACTGTACCAATTAATCCTGTTAAAGTACCAATAGAGGCCATTGTTGAAATTACTACCATGTTTTTAGATAACATTGGTAATTCTAATGCTGTAGCTTCTTCTAATGCTTTAGTAATAGCTGCCACTTTTGCTTCTTTATCCATAGAAGTATCGTTTTGTACAAACTTGTATTTAGTAAGTCCTTCGTGAACTACATTTGCTAAAGAACCTTTTTGTTTATCGCACTCTGCAATAGCTTCATCTAACTGACCAGCAGAAACTAAAGATTTGATTTTTGCAACAAATTTATCTGTTTGTCCTTTACCCATAGCACGTTGAATTGTGATAAAACGCTCAATAGCAAAAGTTATAACTGTTAAAAAGAAGCCTAATAGGAAAGGTACGATGATACCTCCTTTATACATTTGACCTAAGAAGTTGTGAGGATGGCCTTTATCTGGACCATCAGCGTCGAAGTTAGCGGGGTCACCTAAAATAAACTTAAAGATAATAAAACCAATACCAATACAAATAGCGATTGCTAATGCTGATACAATAAACGGAAAACCGCCCGATGTTTTTTTGTTACTCATGATGTTAATTGTTTTTAGTTAGTGTTCTAATTTTTAGAATGAGGTCAAACATAATAAAAAGGTTTTTAAATTACAATAATTTAAAAGTTATCTTTTTCTTTTTAACACGCCATTTTTTAACAAAGATAGAGGTTTTACCTCTGTATCTAGTAGAGTAATTGGTAAGTGGTAAGAAATAATTTATAAGTGGTTATTTCTGTTCAATGTAACTTACAGCTATAATTTGAATTTTACGTTCTGCAGCTGCAAATGGACTATATACTGAATTTCGAGTATCTTTTATATCATCACTCACTTTACTCACAGGCAATTCACCAATATCCTCATTAAAAAACTCGATTCTACCTTCCAACTCGTTGGGATTATCTACATATTTCACAAACTTACCATTTCCATACTCCATAAAATAATTACGCAAACTACTAATTCGGCGTTTAGCCAAATTAATGTTGTAATCAGTACTGGCTAAAGGGCTACAATAACCTTTCATGGTTATCTTTACTTTTTCACCCCTTTCTAATACTTGTTCTAATAACAATGCGAATTTGTCTAAATCTTGCATTCCGGCATCAACACTATCCTCAAAAAAACTTTCAATTCTATTAATGGCATAGTCTTTTTGATCGCCCTCAAGCCCACGGCTATACTCACTTAAGTATTTTGGTTTTAAAATAGTGTAATCGTCATAAGTTTTTTTATAATTCTTTTTAGTTACAATTACTTTTGTTTTAGGTTCGGGCTCATCGTTATGAAAATATAAAGTAAGTGGCACCAACACTTTCATTTGATTCATTAGCAAAGCTGTTGTATCAATAGGTTTTGGTGGCTCGGTAAGTGGTGTAATTGGGAAACTATAAATATCATTACAACAATTTGGTTTGTCTTCAAAATAGGAGCCTAATCGGTTTGAAGAAATAAACGCTTTATCTTTATTAGAATTGACACTGTAATAAATATCATTATAACTACTATTAATTGGATACCCCACATTTTGAGGATCTGAAAACTCGTTATCTTTTAAAACAGCAGAGAAAATATCGAAATTTCCTAAGCCTTTATGCCAAGTACTACTAAAATATAAGGTTTGGTTTTCTTTTACAAACCAAGGGGTAATATCATCTTCAACCGTATTTACCTTTTTACCTGCGTTTATGGGAGTATCAAATCTATTATCAGCGTTTATATAAGCATACCAAATATCCATTCCACCTTCGCCACCTGCTCTATCACTCGCAAAAAACAAAACAGGTTTTCCATTTATCTCACTATAACAAGGTTGCGAAGTATTAACACCTGAAACATTGATAGGTGGTTGTAATTTTTGAAGTTCTGTCCAATGTCCATCTTTAAAATCAGACATATAAATCTCGCAGCGATATTGTGTGCTGTTAATGGCGCCACAGCGTGATACAAACACCTTTGTAAAATCATTATTAAAGCTGGTGTTGGCGTTATGTATATTGATTTTATTAAATAATGAGTCTAATTCTTTAGCTTTTAAAAATTTGTTTGGTTTAATGGCCGATTTTTTAGAGGTATATATTTTATTATATCCTACGCCTGCTTTATCTGTGTGCGATTTATCTCTTAATGATGAGAAATATAATAAGCTATCATACTCAAATGGGGCATATTCGCTTACTTTGCTATTTACTGCACTATCCAAATGCATTACTTTTACATCAACTGGGTTTTTAATTAATACTTGTGCAATATCACACGATTCATATTCTTGTCGGGCTTTTAGAGCTAGTTTCTTTTTTTCAGCATCTTTGCTATTACGTTGCTTTTTATAATACTTATCAAAATATTTCTTAGCGTCTTTGTATTTACCATTGGTTTTAAGTTGCATAGCAATATAAAAAGGTACTTCTTTATAGGTACGCGCATTATCTTTTTTAAATATTTTTTGATACCAATGTAATGCTGCGTCGCCATCATAATTTAAGCGAGAGGCATCGGCAAATAACAATTGATGTTCTATTTTTGATGAATCGAGTAAAATTACTTGATGATAATACTGGGCAGCCGACGAATAATCTTTTCTAGACATGGCCTCAGCGCCTAATTTTAAAAACTGCTTTGTGTTTTGAGCACTTAAGGAAGTACTAACTAATATAAACAAAAAAATCAGTTTGTATTTAATCTTACTTACGCTCATATTACATATAAATTGGACAAACTCGAGTTTTTGGAACAAATGGAACTAACTTCTTAAATATATAAGTTACATAAATTTCAAATCCTCCTCGTCTATTCGTTGCTGCTAAAAACTTACTCATATTTACATCGTAGCTTATGCCTGCGGTTAATGTTTTTACTTGATAACCCACACGGGCAATAGCCGCATCTTTTAATCTGTAATAAATTCCAGCTGAAATAACTTGATTTCTTGTTTCATCTAGTCTTAATTTTATTTGGGCGCCAGGCACTATCTCATTATATTTTCCTTGATTAGATACAAGTACTTCGGCTAACACGTCTGTATTTGCCCCTACAGGATAAGCAAAACACAAAGAGTTATTTAGTTTAGGATCTATTTTAATAGAGTTGTTGTTTTGAAATGTAAGTTTGGGGCTAGTGAAATGATGAAATGATATGCCGTATTGAATATAAGCTCTTTGTTTGAGTGCATATTGTAAGGCTGTACCAAAACTAAAATCACCAAAGGTAGAAGCAGTTTTGGTAAAATGCTCACCTGTGTTATTAGCAGCGTTGTATGTATTTCCTTGATATTGATTATCGAAGGTCATTAAGGAATAATTAAACCCCACGTTTGATACACCACCATTTAATCCTAATGATAACAACAATGTAGAGTCAGTATTTAATTTATGAATATAAGAGGCTGATAAATACAACTGATTAGTGCCATAATGTGTGTCACCCGATTTATCGTTATTAAACATAATACCCACACCAAAACAATCGCTTTTCATTTTCTTAGTTTTAAATCTTCCGTCTCCAGCAATTGAAAAAGATTGATAAGGAACAGGCACGCTACTCCATTGACTTCTAAAAATCCCATTTACTCGATAATCGCCATCAAATAACCCTGTAAATGCAGGATTAAGATTTAATACAGAGCCATTGTATTGTGAGAAATGCACATCTTGAGCATTTACACTCATTGAAGATAATACCAAAAACACAATGAATAAAACGAACTTATTTAATATATGTATAGGTTTTGTTTTCATTTATCTTATTAATGTAACATTACCTTTTTTAAAAATTTCTTCACTGGCCTCACTGCATTTTGCTTTCACATAATAACCAAACACGCCTGGGTCAGATGGTTTACCTTTAAAATTTCCATCCCAACCTTGGGTAGGATCGGTTGTTTCAAACATTAACTGTCCCCAACGATTATACACAGCAAAATAATAGATTGAAAACATGGGGCCACGAACTTTAAAAACATCATTAAAACCATCACCGTTTGGCGTAAAAGTATTAGGTATGTATAATTCTGGATTACTAACTATATCGATGGTTTGAGCAGCTAAAGTATCCCAGCAATTTATAGAATTAGGTATTTCAGCAATTACAAACACTGGAAAACTCCCACCAGAAGGAAACGTGTGCGTAGGATTTTGTTCATTGCTATTAGAACCATCTCCAAAATTCCAAGTCCAATTAGGATTAGTACCAGGTGGATAATGTGCCATACCTTGAAATTCAACTATATTATCACTACAAGGAATTGGAGTAAATGTAAATGAAGCATCAAATGGTTCGCTTATACCTACCGTTGTATTTACAGTATCATTACATAAAGGTTTATTACTTACATAAGCTACTAGAGTTACTGAATAATTTCCAGTGCCTGGATATGTGTAACTTGGACTAGTTACATGCGATGTGTCTGCGTTAGTTGTTGGGTCGCCAAAGTACCAATTAAACGATAGTCCAGAACTACCAGTGCTATTGTTTTGAAAAGTTGCAGTGTTAGTACCACAAATTGCTTGAGGAACTTGTGCAGCAGCCACAACAACTTGAGGACAAGGTTTGACAATTAACTGAAAATCACGTTTGGTTTCACTTAAAAAAACACCATTACGATATTCTTTAACTTTTATACCTATTACGAAATAGCCTTGTAAATTAGGTGTTGCTGTTACAATACCTGTTGATGAGTTAATTTGCATAGGAACACCACCTAACATATCATTAATAGAATATGGAGAACTCCAAACAATTGAGGTAAAAGGCGGGCTAACAGGAACTGTTGGGCATATAGGAACCACATTAGGACATGTAGTTGCCGCAGGTGAAAAAGGGCCAACAATAGGACAGGAGGCTGTTAGTCCTTCATAAGGAGTAAATAATTCATAAACCAATGAATCTCCATCATAATCAATAGCTGAATCATCAAATATCCAGGGCTTATCAACGCATATAAAAGGTGGCGGCCAATTCTTAATAACAGGATTGCTATTAACTGCTACCACCTCTGAACCTGGAATAGTTGCATAATACGTTGCCCCTACACACTCAGGATTTACAATATTTAAAATGTTTTGGTTACGACAACAACGTTGATAAGAAATTTGATAACCGCCTACTCTTGGTGCTAAATAAATTGTATCAATATATGTAGTTACCTCATAACAAAAATCGAGTGGCGGTATGGTACAAGGGTCGTTAATAGTTGGAGGCAATGTGTCTAAGCCTCTAAATGTCATATTCAACGTTTGTAATAAATTATTGTTATTATCAAAAATACCCACAGATGCTGGATTATCGAAAGGTGGAATTCCCACATAACAATCTCGATATACTGTTAAACGAATTTCATAATTATCCCCTCCAAGATATTTATAATTTAACTCTCCGCCTACAATGTGTGTGGCATGAATATTATAACAACACACGCAAACCAGTAAGAATAAAAACGTGAGTAGTTTTCTTTTCATAGTTATTTAGTTTAGAGTTATACTAAACTACATATTTTTTTGAAATAAAAAAATTGTTAGCAAAAAAACGCTCTGTTATTTTCTTTCTTAAAGAGTTCCACACCATTGAGGATAGTCTTTAAAACAGGTTAAAACAGGTTTATCTTTGAATAATCCAAACACCGCACTCCCGCTTCCACTCATACTTGAATATATTGCACCTTCATTATATAATTTGTCTTTTATCGATTTGAGTTTTGGATAAAGTTTAAAGATAGATTGCTCAAAATCGTTCACAAGCTCCTCTTTCCATGTGTGAATTGGTTGTTTTAAAATGTCGGGAATAGGTTTAATAGATGCTTGTGGCTTTATATAACTATACGCTTCTTTAGTGTTGCTATGTATGTTCGGAAAAAGAACAACTGCAAACATATCCTTCAAATTAATAGATATAGGACTTAAGGAATCGCCTTTATTTGTAGCATACATTGGTGTGTTTTTTATAAAAAAAGCGCAATCACTCCCAAGAGACTGTGCCATTAACAATCGTTCTTCTTCTGAAAATCCTAAATTAAATTGAAGATTCAATAAATTTATAAAAAAAGCTGCATCAGAACTCCCTCCACCTAAGCCAGCGCCCATAGGTAGTACCTTATGTAGAAAAACATCAATATTTGGTAATTGTTTTTTTTGTTGCATAAAGCTATAAGCTTTATACAAAAGATTATCCTCTATTTTTCCTTGTATATCAAGTCCAGAAACTGTTAATCGAAAAACATCTGTTGTTGTTTTATTTTCAACTACTTCTAAAACATCTTTCCAGCCTATTGGATAAAAAACAGTTTCAATATTATGAAAACCATCAGCACGTTTTTCTATAACACGTAACCCAAGATTAATTTTTGCATTTGGAAAACAAATCATAAGCCCAAAGCTATGTATTTTCTTTCTAAAAAAACCTATACTGATTATCAGAATGTTACAATGTGTCGATATTTTATTTTTTTAGTATCTTTGCCCCCTAACTAAAATCACAAAAGCAATGGTTTATCTTGATTTTGAAAAACCAATTCAGGAACTAGAAGAAGAATTGGTAAAATTAAAAGCAGTTGCAGAAAAAAGTAAAGTAGATATGAGTATAGCTATAAAAAAGCTAGAAACTACAATACTTGAGAAGCGTAAAGAGATTTTCTCTAACCTAACTGCTTGGCAAAGAGTACAAGTAAGCCGACACCCAGAGCGACCTTATACCTTAGCATACATAGAAGCAATTACTAATAATACGTTTATAGAGTTACATGGTGATAGAACTGTTGCTGATGATAAAGCAATGGTAGGTGGATTTGGAGAATTAGATGGTCAAACTGTGATGTTTATTGGTCAACAAAAAGGTATTAATACCAAAATGCGTCAAATAAGACGTTTTGGAATGGCAAATCCAGAAGGCTATCGCAAAGCCTTACGCTTAATGAAGATGGCTGAAAAGTTTAATAAACCTATCGTAACTTTTATTGATACTCCAGGGGCTTATCCAGGATTAGAAGCAGAAGAAAGGGGACAAGGCGAAGCCATTGCCCGAAATTTATTGGAAATGACACAATTGAAAGTGCCAGTTATATGTATTATTATAGGCGAAGGAGCAAGTGGCGGAGCTTTAGGAATTGGTATTGGCGATAAAGTATTAATGTTAGAAAACACATGGTATTCTGTCATCTCACCCGAATCATGTTCTTCCATTTTATGGCGTAGTTGGAATTTTAAAGAAACAGCCGCCGAGGCCTTAAAGCTTACAGCAAATGATATGAGTAAAAATGGGTTGATTGACGGTATCATTAACGAACCATTAGGTGGTGCACATAACAACCCACAACAAATGTTTGATACAGTAAAAGCAGAAATCTTAAAACAATTAAACACTTTAAAAAAACAAAGTGCCCAAGAACGCATAAATGCGCGAATTGAAAAATTTAGCAGTATGGGTGTAGTTCACGAAATGGAATAATTAAAATAAACTATAATATACAAATAACCTAAACTTAAGTAACTATGGCAGATACAGGCGACGTAAACGTAGGATCAATTATTAGATTTAATAATGAATTAATGCAAATAATGGAGTGGCAACACCGTACACCCGGAAATTTGCGAGCATTTTATCAAGGTAAAATGCGAAATGTATTAAACGGGAAACAACTAGAACACCGTTTTCGTTCAGGGGAAACTGTAGAACTAGTGCGTGTAGAATATAAGATGATGCAGTTTATTTATGTAGAGGGTGAGTTTGCAGTTGTTATGGATAACGAGAATTTTGAGCAAGTTCACGTGCCTATGGCTTTGTTTGGAGATGCTGCTCAATTTTTAAAAGAAGGAATGGAAGTAAAGGTATCTTTTGAAGGCGATAACGTTATTTTAGCTGAAGCACCAACCTTTGTTGTTTGTGAAATTACATACACCGAGCCTGGATTAAAAGGAGATACCGCTACAAACACACTAAAACCTGCCACTTTAGATAGTGGAGCAAAAGTAAACGTGCCTTTATTTTGCAACGAAGGCGATTTAGTAAAAGTAGATACTCGTACTGCATCTTATGTAGAGCGTGTAAAAAAATAACACATATCCTCTTCTAATAAAAAAACCTCGCTTGTCGAGGTTTTTTATTTTTGTAAAATAAAAACAGTACTTTTAATACGGTTCAATTTAAAATATTGTTCTCTTTAACCAAAGCATATTGAAAATATTTAGTTACATAATTTTTATCATATTACTTGCTTTAGTAAGCCCTACATTATATTCTACTAACAAAATTGATTCATTGCTTAATAAGATTAAGACATTACCTAACGACACTAATAAGGCACTATCATTACTTCAACTAGGGAAACAGATTAGAAAAAAGAATATTGATTCGTCAATTGTCGTTTACAACCACTCATTGCAGTTAAGCGATTCTTTAAAATGGAATAAGGGCGTCTTAAATTCATTGGTTGGCTTAGCTAACTGTTACGAATTTAAATCAGAATATGCTACATCCATTGATTATTGTTTTAAAGCAATAAGATTAGCAGAAAAATATAATAACAAAGACATCATAGCTGTGGCATATATGTGTCTAGGTGTTAGTTTTAAAAATCAAAAAGAATATGATAAAGCCTTAGAATATCATAATAAAGCATTGGCTATTGATTTGGGGCTTAACACCAAAAGACGAATACCAACTCATTATGGCAACATAGGAGTTGTATATAGTCGTTTAAAGGATTTTGATAAAGCTATTGAATATTATAAAAAAGCTTTAGACTTAGAAATTCAATTGAAAAACACTAGAGGACAATCTACTCATTTAGGTAACTTGGGTGTAGCCTATAAAAACCAAAAAAAATATACCGAAGCATTAGATTGCTATAAACAAGCTTTAAAGTTAAATGAAAAGGATAATACAAAAGAAGGTGTCGTTGTGAATCTAGCCAACATGGGGGTTTTATACACTATTTTAAAACAATATAAAAATGCTGAAGCATGTTTAAAAGAAGCAATACAACTAAGTAAACAGGTGGGAATTAAGCGGCATTTACTTTCGGGTTATGATGCATTAAGTGAACTCTATGAGAAAAGTGGCAAGCCTGCACTTGCCCTTGAGAATTATAAACTAGCCATTGCATATAAAGACAGCATTTTTAATGAAGATAATCAAAAAGCATTAGTTCAAAAAGAAATGCAATATAATTTTGATAAACAACAGGCTCAAGAAAAACTTGAACAAGAAAAAAAAGATTCTATTGCAAATGAAGAGAAAAGAAGGCAGCGCATCATTATTTATGCCATCTCAGGAGTTGCTTTTTTAATATTTATACTTGCCATTGTCATTTTCAGAAACCTCAACATTAGTAAGCAAAAGAATAAAATCATCAGCGAACAAAAAGTTGAAGTAGAAAAACAGAAAGATATTATTGAGGAGAAACATAAAGAAATTACAGACAGTATTAATTATGCCGAACGTATTCAACGTAGCCTTTTAGCAAATAAAAACTTGCTAGAAAAACATTTAACAGAATACTTTATTATGTTTAAACCACGCAATATTGTAAGTGGAGATTTTTATTGGTGTGCCGAATTACCACATCAACAATTTGCATTAGTAACTGGCGATAGTACAGGGCATGGTGTACCTGGCGCGATAATGAGTTTATTAAATATTACTTGCTTAGAAAAAGCAATTGAAAAATATCATGAACCAAATCTTATTTTAGATGAAACTAGAAACATTATCATAAACCGCCTTAAAAATGATGGGAGTCAAGATGGTGGGCAAGATGGTATGGACTGTAGCCTTATTGTTTTTAATAATACTAAAACACAACTTTCATATTCTGGTGCCAACTGTGAAATTTATATCTTACGCCCTTCTACAAATGAAACAAACAACACCACAGAGAAGAACCATTATCATTTAAGGGAGCTTAAAGGAGATAAGATGCCAATAGGAAGACACCAGAAACAAAATGAATCATTTAGTATGCAAACTTTTTCATTACAAAAAGGAGATATCATTTATACTCTTACGGATGGATTCACTGACCAATTTGGTGGCGAAAATGGTAAAAAATTTATGCTCAAAAATTTCAAACAACTTCTTTTATCTATCGCTCATTTAGAGTTGACCGAACAACATCAACACCTCGAAAACACCTTTAATGAATGGAAGAAGAATGTTGAACAAATAGATGATGTTACAGTAATAGGCATTAAAATCTAACATGATTCAAAAGTATTTTATTGCTATCGTTCCACCCGAACCAATACAACAGGAAATCCAAAACATCAAGCAATTCATTTTTGAAACTCATGGAACTAAGGGTGCTCTCCGTTCACCAGCTCATATTACACTGCACATGCCTTTTAACTGGGAAGAAGAAAAGGAAGATGTTTTAATCTATAAGTTGAAAGAGTTTAATCAGTTTTCAGAATTTGAAATTACATTAAATAATTTCAATTATTTTGAACCTCGTGTTATATTCATTGTAGTGGAAAAAAATCCTATTTTATTTCAGTTCCAGGTGCAATTAACCAAATATATAAAAGAACAACTTCATATATTTAATCAATACGAAGACAAAAGAGGGTTTCATCCTCATATCACTATCGCATTTCGAGATTTAAAAAAACAAACCTTTTATAAGGTATGGGAGGAGTATAAAACCCAAATTTTTTCTAAAAAATTTAGCTTTACAGGCTTTTCCCTACTAAAATTTAATGGGAAAATATGGGAGGTTTGTGAAAATTTCAACACTTAAATCATATTAACAAACTGTATTTCAATAAATTAACATGGTTTTGAATAAATTCTCAAAATTGTTAAAAAGATGTTAATATTTTGGATTGATTTTTGTATTTTTAACCCTGCTAATCTAAATAAAATTTTATGAAACAACTTTTACTAATTGCTTGTTTACTTTTTTCGCTTACTGTTACTTCTCAAAACAACGAAGATTTGAAGCAATTTATAAATAAAAATAACGTTGCGTTACACGCTGTACAAAAAACAATTATTGCAAAAAACTTAAGTCAATCACAAGCTATATTTATTGGCTTATTAAAAAAACAAGTAGTAGCTACCCATACTTATAGCACTAATACCTCTCAATCACAAGCTATAGCTGAAGATGTAAGGACTTCTTGTTTAAATTTCTTAAAAGAACATACCGAAGGCTCAACTACCTATTATGAATTTACTCCAAAAAGTGAGGTATCTAAAATAACTGTTGATATTTCTTCCATACTCACTCAAAAAGAAATTCAAACGATTGAATCTATCAATGTATTAGATCCTCAATCTTTAACTGCTTTAACATTAACTATTAAATAACGATATTTTATGAGGCTATTCTCGAGAACCATTACCGTTATATTGTGCTGTTTAATTTCTAGTCAATTTATAATTGCACAAACATGCCCTTCTATTACAGCAATGGCTGGCACATCTACTAACACCACTATATGTTTAGGCCAGTGTGCTAGTTTAACTGCTTCGGTAACCCCTGTAAAATCTACAACAACTTATTCTGTTGCGTCAATACCTCATAGTCCGTATCCTTATAGTGGTGGAAGTCCAGCGATGGGTAATATTGATGACTTGTGGAGTCCAATAATAAATATTGGGTTTAATTTTTGTTATTTTGGGAACACTTTCAATCAGTTAGTTGTAGGTAGTAATGGTGAAGTTACCTTTGATTTGAGTAAAGCAAACAGTCCTGAAAATTATTCTATAAATGCTGTTTTACCAAATACTATAGAACACCCTATAAATACAATTTGTGTAGCATATAGAGATATTAATCCAGCAATAGGTAGCACCTCAACCATTAATACATACACTACTGGAGTTGCACCTTGTCGTAAGTTTGTAGTGTATTGGTCTAATATACCTATGTTTAGTTGTACCTCACAGTTATCAACTTTCCAATTGGTACTTCATGAAGGAACTAATATTATTGAAACTTATATTAATAGCAGCGTAGCTTGTATGGCGTGGCAATCAGGAAAAGGATTAATGGGAATACAAGACGGAACAGGAACAACTGCTGTTGTGCCACCTGGAAGAAACGTATTAACTCCATGGAGTGCTACAAATGAAGCTTGGCGATATATGCCAACTGGCGTTAATACATTTACTGTGAATTGGACTGGCCCAGGTGGTTTTACCGCAACAGGATTAAATGCTGTACCTTGTCCAACAACTACCAGCAACTACACTGCTACTATGAACGTGTTAAATTGTGATGGAACAACAACAAGTTTTTCAAGTGCTATACAAGTTTCAGTTACACCAACTCCTACTGCCCCTATCGTAGCTACTCCTACTGCTATATGTAGAGGTAATTCGTCCATTTTATCTTCTACCGGAGCTAGTTCATATACATGGATGCCAGGAGGAGCTAATACATCATCTATAACGGTAACGCCCACTGTCACTACAACTTATACATTAACAAAACAAGTAGGTAGTTGTACTTCAACTCAAACAATTAATTTAGTAGTACATGCTTTACCTAATGTAAATGTAACAAACAACCCGTCAGTCTTATGCGGTAGTGGATCTACAACTTTAACAGCTAGTGGAGCAAGTACATATTCTTGGATGCCAGGAGGTATGACTGGAAATCCAATTGTTGTAACGCCAACCACAACTACTATTTATACTGTAACCGGAACAAACGCCTTAGGTTGTTCAAGATCTAGAACAATTAGTATTACTGTATCATCTAATCCAACTATTACTGCTTCGGCTTCTTCAAGTACTATTTGCCCTGCTACTTCTACTTCTTTAACCGCTAGTGGTGCTAATACTTATACTTGGATGCCTGGTAGTTTAACTGGTTCTAATGTAGTGGTATCGCCTACTGTGAACACTACATATACTGTTACAGGTAGAAATACCGCTGGTTGTACTGCTACTAGAACTTTAGCTATTACTGTTCTTCCTAATATGACCCTCACACCTGTGGCTTCTCCAACCATGATTTGTAGAGGAAATAGTTCTACATTAACCGTAAGTGGTGCTATCTCCTATTCTTGGATGCCGGGCAGTTTAACTGGCTCTAATGTAGTAGTGTCGCCTACTGTAAATACGACTTATACCGTTACTGGTACCGATGGTAATGGTTGTTCTAAAACTGCTACGCTTACAGTGAGAATCTCTACTATTAATGTTACTGCCTCTAGTAATCCTACTGTTTTATGTAGTGGCAATTCGGCAACCCTTACTGCTAACGGCGCTGCTACTTATACTTGGATGCCTGGTGCTATCGCCAGTGCAACAGCAGTGGTTTCTCCTACTGCTACTACTATTTATACGGTTGTGGGAACTAATAC
>JADLER010000196.1 GCA_020846025.1 Bacteroidia bacterium
AAACCTATACTAAAAAGTTTTAGCTGGATAAGATTTTATAAACAAATTACAAACTCTTATGTATCAATTTTTGAATAGTTGATTTTTTTTGAGGCATTAAATCAAATTTATTCATTTTGATTAATAGTTACTTTAAATGTTGCCCCTCTTTTATTTTGAGTGAAGAATTAAGATTAATATCCAGAAAAAAAACAAATTTTAATTTAAAGTAAATATTTATATTTGTAATATTAAGTCATATTGGTAAACTTAGGTTAAATTTCCCTAAAGAGTTTTCCTTAAGACTTAAAAACAAAAACTATATCAATATCTATGAAAAAACTACTGACTATTTGCTCTTTATTTGGATTTACTGCATTTTATGCACAAATTACCATCACTGCTAACATTCCTTCTATTAGCGCTGGTTCATCAGCCGAAGCAGAAATAAAAATTTCGAAAGGAACTGTTACAAATTTTGCTAAATACCAAATGGATGTACCAGCAGGAATTATCGTAACTGCAGTAGATGCTAAGAGTGGAAATTTCACTTTTGAAAATCAAAGGGCTAAGATAGTTTGGGTGTCAATTCCAAGTGATGCTGAATTTACCATTAAATTAAAAATTCAAGCGGCATCCAATGCCCCAAATCCTTCAGTATTTAACCAAAAATTTTATTATTTAGAAAACAGTGAAAAGAAAGAAGCAGAAGCACCTCCTGTTTCTGTAATTATAAATGGAGGTAGTGGTGCAGTAGCTTCTGCACCTGCAGAGCCTAGTACTCCAGCGCCTACAGAAACTAAACCAGCGGAACAGCCAGTGGCATCAACACCAACTGAAACTAAACCTGTTGAAACTACTCCTGCAAAACCAGCAGAACAACCAGTGGCTTCGGCACCTACAGAAACTAAACCAGCCGAACAGCCTGTGGAATCAACACCAACTGAAACAAAACCTATTGAAACTGCTCCTGCAAAACCAGCAGAACAACCCGTGGCTTCGGCACCTACAGAAACTAAACCAGCCGAACCTGCTCCTTCTACTAATAATGCCAGAACAACTGCCTCTGAAGATGGTATGACATACAAAGTACAAATCGGCGCTTTTAGTTCTCAACCTAGCAAAAGTAAATACAGTGGATTATCAAATGTAAGTATTGATATGATTAATGGTTTATATAAAGTTACTGTGGGTAAATTTAATAGTAAAGAAGAAGCTGTAAAATATCGTGATGAGTTACAATCAAAAGGATTTAACGGAGGATTTATTGCAAAATATAAAAACGGAGTTAGAATTAATTAATTCAAACTAATTTACCGTTTTATTTCTCCATTTATCTATAATCATTTGATAAGAAGGCACTTCATATTTGCATTTGTTTTTATTTCTTTTCAGGTGGTAGCACAGCAATACCCTTGGTGGACACAATATCGTAGTAACCAAACACTATTTAATCCTGCCTTTTGTGGCACGAAACGCGTTGTAGATGCTCGTATAAATTATCGTAATCAATGGTTAGGATACGAAGATGCGCCAAAAACTTATGCTCTCTCTTTAAATGCTCGTTTAGCTAAAGGTAGAGTTGGAATTGGTGGTTTTGCATTTAAAGATGATATAGGCCCGTTTAGAAATTTGTACACAGCTTTAACTGCAGCTTATCATCTTAAATTTCCTGATTCAGAATTATCACTTGGTGTACAAGGAAATTATATGCAATACAAATTTGTAGGCACTAAAGTTACTTTACGCAATCAACAAGACAAAGCCGTTAATCAATACGTTACAGATAAAACAGGAAATTATGATTTTAGTTTTGGAGTATTGTATTACAATGATAGATTTCATATAGGAATAGGAGCAAACAATGTATCCACATCTAAATTAGAATTTTATAAGAAAGATTCTCTCAAGAAAGGCTTTTATACTAATGCCTCTCATTATTGTTTTTCTGCAGGATTTAATTGGAGTGATAATCCGGATTTTTTATTTGAAAATTCGTTACTAGCCGTTTATGTCCCTGGATTTAATGCATCAATTGATTATACTATTCGTATGCACATGAAAAAATCATTGATTGCAGGGTTTAGCTTTAGATTAAATGATGCCATTGCTTTGCAGCTAGGATATACAATTAAAGATATGGTTCAAATTTGTTACTCTTATGATATTGTTACTTCGCCTTTACGTAAATACCAAAAAGGTTCGCATGAAATTACAATTGCGTTTTCATCAAACATGGGAACAGATAAGAGGAAAAGAGGCTTCAATAACCGTTTCTTAAAACAACGTTATCAATATATGATAAATTAAAAAAAAGTTGTAACTTAAAAGTATTTAAAATTGAGTTATGATTTTTGCAGTTATAGATTTAGGCACGAATACATTTAATTTATTAATTGCAAAAAAGTTAAATCATCATAGTTTTCAAAAACTGTTTAATACCAAAATTTCGGTTAAGCTGGGCGAAGGTGCCATTAATAAAGGTTACATTGCTGACGTTCCTTTTCAAAGAGGCATAAGAGCACTTAAGCAATTTCAATCGTATTTATTAAAATATAACGTTTCTTATACATTTGCATTTGCTACATCAGCTGTACGTTCGGCTAGTAATGGTAAAGATTTTTGCGAGCAGGCACACAAAATTGCAGGTATTAAAATTAAAATTATTGATGGTAATGAAGAAGCCGATTTAATATATTATGGAAATAGAATGGCTGTTCCATTAAATGAATCGCCTTCACTTATTATGGATATTGGAGGAGGAAGCACCGAGTTTATAATTGGAAATAAGTCGTGCATTATATGGAAACAAAGTTTTTTATTAGGTGCAGCACGTTTGTTAGAAAAATTTAACCCATCTGATCCAATTAAAACGAATGAAATTAAACTTATTAATAAGTATTTAAAACAAGAATTAAGTCCATTACTAGAAATCGTTCAACAACACAAACCCATCGAATTAATTGGATCGTCGGGAGTATTTGATTCAATCATTGATATTATTGCTGCCAAACATCATCAACCATATATTAGTGATGCCATTACAGAATATCCTGTTGATTTAACATATTATCATGAAGTAAGTGAATTAATCAAATCTTCTACCTTAAAAGAACGTTATCAAATTAATGGATTAATTGATATGCGGGTAGATATGATAGTAATATCGGTATTACTTATTGATTTTGTTTTAAGAGAACTTTCAATTTCTAAACTACGTGTTTCAACTTTTTCACTGAAAGAGGGGGTTGTTTTTCAACAGCTTGGTTCTACAAACTATCTTTCTTAATTAATTTAATCTTAATCTTCTAAACTATAAATTAATAATCCACTTCTCATCTTAGGTTCTACCCACGTAGATTTAGGAGGCATAATATTATTAGTATCCGCAATCCATTTTAAATGCTCCATAGTTACAGGAAATAATCCAAATGCTATAGCCGCCTTACCTTCATCCACTAGTTTTTTTAATTCTCCACTACCCTTAATGCCTGGCACAAAACCAATTCGTTTATCTGTCTTTAAATCATGAATATTCAATACAGGTGATAAAATATGTTTGGTTAAGATATCGGCATCTAAACTTCCTATTGGATCATTGGGATTATAAATAGTACTTTTTGCCTTTAATGCGTACCATTTATTTTCAATATACATTGAAATAACATGTTTTTGTTGAGGTTTAAAGTCTTTAGCATCCAAAGCATCAACTTCAAAATCAGTCTCCAATTTGTTTAATATATCAGCAACCGATAAACCATTAGTGTCTTTTACCACTCGGTTATAATCATATATCTTTAGATGACTCTCCGGAAAAAATACACCTAAATAATAATTAAAGGCTTCTTCGCCAGTATAAGATTTTTTAGTACTGCGTCTTAATTTACCTAATAAAGCAGATGATGCCGAACGATGATGTCCATCGGCAATATAAATATGTGGAATTGTTTGAAAACGCTCTACTAATAATTTTACTGATTTACGGGAATCTATAATCCAAACGGAATGTCGCACTTTATCAGTTGTGGTAAAATCATAATCAGCTCTTGATTTCGAAATTTCATCAGATAGTTTATCAATTACCTCATCATTTGGATAGCAGAATAAAACGGGTTCAGCATTAAACTCACACACCTCTAAATAATCTTTTAGTTTTTCTTCTCTGGTGGTGAGTGTTTGCTCATGTATCTTGATAACACCATTCATATAATCGTCAATACTTGTACAAGCAATAATACCAAGGTATTCATTATTTTCCTTTATTTGGCGATATAAATAATAGCAAGGTTGTTCATCTCTTTGAAAAACTTTTTCTCTAACAAATCGCTTAAAAGCATTTTTCACTTTTTGTAATCGTTCTTTAGAACCTGGTTTAGTTTTTATACCATCATCAAAATCAGGATTTATAACATGTAAAAATGTAAATGGATTACCAGCTAATTTATCACGCAATTCTGCTGAATTATATCCATCTACAGAACGAGAAGCCACTAGATGTACCTTATCATTAACAGGTCTAATTGCTTTAAAAGGAATTACTTTAGCCATTGTTTAATTAAGGATAAATATACTGTTTTTAGTACTGATTAGAGAATACTTGAAGTAAAAAAAAAGACTGACAAATGCCAGTCTTTTTAAATTGATTTCCGTAATGAAGATTAACCTGCAATAGCTTTAAAATCTGCGTTATCACGTAATTTAATAAACTCTACATCTTCTTTTGCAGCAGTTTTTAAAGCCCCATCTTTTTCTACAGCTGTTTTTAAGTTAGAAATAACTTCAGCTGTGTTATTATTACGAGCAGCCGCTACTGCTTTTAAGTAAAAAGACATTGCCATATCTTTCTCAGTACTTGCATCTAAAGTTGTTGCAACAGCACCAGCATTTCCGTTTAATAATTCAGCTAATGCTTTATTAAATCCTTTGTATTCACCAAAGTTGCTTACTGCATCAGCATATTTTCCATCACGAACGTTTAAAATACCCTTGTTATAATTTACTTCGTTACCAGCACCACTTGCTTTATCGTAGTATTCCATTGCTTTTACACGGTTACCAGATTTTGCAGCAATAATACCTAAGTTGTTCATTACAATTGGATTTGTACTAGCAGATTTTTCAGCACGAGCAAAAGCTTCGCCTGCCTCAGTAACTTTATTGTTAGCTAATAAAGCAACGCCTAAGTTGTTAGAAGTTCTCCAATCTGAAGCATATTTTTTCTCAGCATTTGTATAAATTGCAATTTTTGTATTTACATCATTAGTTAAAGTAGCACCATATAAAAACTCTTCAACTGATAATGAATCAGGATAAGTAGTTGCTAATTTAGAAATCATCTCATCAGTACGAGATTTTTTATCTACATTAAGTGTTAATACTGAACGACGTAATTTTGGTAAAATTTTGTCAGCTACTTCAGTAAATGTTTTAGATAAGTTTTTGATTTCTTTTTTACGTTGTTCACCATCATTGTACATGGTTAACACACGAATAACTAAATCTTTATCAGCAATGGTTGAAGCTTCCATTAATTGTTTGAATCCTTCCCAGTCTTCTGCAGTAGTTTGCACTACATAATTACTATCTTCTTTACCAAATTTTTGGTCTTTGTTTTTGTTCTTTTTAAACTCAGCCTTTAATGCGTTAGATCCTGATTTAGCACGATCTTTAGCTAAATTAGCATTCTTATCTAACTCACCATCTGGAGATGCGTAAGCAGATACTGTAATGTTTTTGAAATCGTACCAAGAGCTATTGATGTTATCAGTAATAAATTTATTTAAGTTCTTAATCTCATCACTTTTTAATTCACTTGCACGAACATTAGATTGATTAATTAAATAATAAATATTAGCTGTTTGGTTTACTGGTGTAGTTTTTACAAACGCATCTTTTGCATAAATTCCTTTTTCATCATTACGAACTAACAAAGGAGTAACATTAGTACCATCAGCTAATTTTACAGGAGTAAAATCTTTAGTTTTTTTCTTTACACGACCTTGAGCTCTTAACTCTACTGTAGCTACCTTCATGCCTGGTTCATAAGCAAATTTTTCAGAGGTGTAGCTAAATGTACCACCAGTTGCGTAGCTTATTTTTTGTCCAGCGTCAGTAGCTTTCTCGCCTACTAAAATAACCGGCTTTAAAGCTTTTTCACCACCAGCATATTTATATACAGGAGTAACTGTTACAGTTGCTTTTTTGGCAAATACTTTAGCTGGATATTTTCCAGTAACACTAAACGTGATACTGTCACCATGCATTTCAACTGGATTAGGTTTAACATCATAAGAAAATGTTGATTGTTTTTTGACCATTTTTCCTAGGCCATTGCAACCTACCAACAAAGCAGTAGCACCAACTGCAAGACTTAAGTTACGTAAAGATTTAGTATTCATTTGTTTTTATTATTAATATGTATTTCACCGCAAAATTATAAAATTATTACTATCAGCCTAATAATTTTACATATTATTCCATAAAAAAATCCCACAATTAGTGGGATTTTGATTAATTTTTGTAGAAAATTACAATTACTTAGAAATCGTATTTACTTTCTTAGTTAATTTAGATTTTAAATTAGAAGCCTTATTTTTATGAATTACATTTTTCTTTGCTAATTTATCAAGCATTGCTACTACTTTTGGTAATAACACCTCAGCTTCTTTTTTATCAGTAGTTACACGTAATTTCTTTATTGCATTACGAGTAGTTTTTGCATAATAACGATTTCTTAAACGCTTAGCGTTATTTGCTCTAATTCTTTTGATTGCCGACTTATGATTTGCCATTCTATTAAAGTATTAATTCTATTTTCAAAATTGGACTGCAAATATACACTTTTTTTTATACCTACAAGTGTTAATAACAAAAATTTAAAGAATATACCCATAAAGTTACATTTGTAGATAGTATCATGCGTATTTTCATTCTATATTTCCTTTATTTGGGGCTAAATGGTTACATCTCGGCTCAAGAAATTAATGAACCTATTAAAAACTTGGTACCTAATGGGAGTTTTGAGAATTTTAGAAGAAAATCAGGAAGTATAAGGCAGGCGATTCCATGGCAACAAATTGCTAGTGTTGATTTTTATCAGGAACCTTTAAGTAATGATACTACTGCCGAGAAAGGAGCTAAAGAAGGCAATTGCTATGCTGGGTTACGCTATCAAAAGAGATATAAAGAATTTTTACAAGTAAAATTAGCTGAACCTCTGCGACGAGGCTCTATATATGAATTTGAAATGTATGTAAGAATGGCATTTTGGAGTAATGCGGGTCTTAAATCATTAGGTGTATTATTCTCAAAAATAGGTTACAAAGGACAAAAAGACGTTGTAAAATCAGCAATGATTGATTCTATATGCAAAAAAGGAGCTTTTGTTAATAATTACAGATGGTTTAAAATTTATGGAAAATATCAAGCTGATGGTGGTGAAAAGTATATAACTATTGGGAATTTTTCACCTATTATAAAAAAAGAGATGATTCGATTAAATATTTTTAAGTTTGGATTTAAAGAAGCTTATTACTTTGTCGATGACGTTTCTTTAGTAAAAATGAAAGAGCCAGTTGAAAAAGTAAAAGTTGAAATAGTGGGTTCTTTTGTAGCCGAACAAGATTCAGTTTTAGAAGTAAAGAAAGATATTGCTGTAGGCGAAAAAGTAACTTTAAAAAATATATTCTTTGAAAATGGAAAATATTATTTACTCCCAGAGTCATACTCCGAATTAAACAAGTTAGCACAGTATTTATTACGTAACCCTAATATGGAAGTGCGAATTAATGGTCATTCAGATAACTCTGGTTCGAAAAATAAAAATCAAAAACTATCAGAATTACGTGCCCGTGAGGTATTTGAGTATTTAATTAAAAAAGGTGTTCAAAATAAAATGTATTTTAAAGGATTTGGAAGCGAATTCCCTATTGCTCCTAATGATACGGATATCAATAGAGCCAAAAATAGAAGAGTGGAATTTGAAATTATAAAAACCTAAATGTAAATGCAATTAATAGAAAAAGATAACCCGAAAATTATAAAAGCATGGACTTTTTACGACTGGGCAAACTCTGTATTCCCATTAGTAATTACATCTGCTATCTTCCCTAATTACTATGATTATATTACAACCCATAACGAAGCCAAAGAATTTCTAGGTCACACGGTTTCTTTTTTAGGTGTAGAATTCGAGAATCAAAATATTTATTCGTTTGTTTATGCATTTGCACTTTCGATAGTCGTACTTATTACACCATTACTCAGTGGTATTGCTGATTATCTTGGAAATAAAAAACGATTTCTACAATTCTTTTGCTATTTAGGCGCTTTATCTTGTATGGGGTTATACTTTTTTAATAGAGAACATCTCGAATTAAGTTTTATCCCATTTATAACCGCTACTATTGGATTTTGGGGTAGTTTAGTGTATTATAATTCTTACTTACCAGAAATAGCCTCACCCGAACATCAAGATAAAGTAAGCGCTAAAGGATTTGCCTTAGGTTATTTCGGGAGTTCTCTACTTTTAATTGTTTGCTTAATTGGTATTATGGTTTTTAAATATGAAGAACATGAAGTAAATGGCGTTATAGTAACGAGTGGTTTCTTTAAAGTAAAATATTCATTTCTTTTAGTTGGTTTATGGTGGATAGGTTTTGCTCAATATACCTTTAGAGTATTACCAAGTAAAACACATACCAATATTGATAGTGATAAAAATGGGATTTTATATAAGGGATTTAAAGAATTAAAAGGTGTTTGGCTACAAGTAAAACATCTGCCTGTTCTTAAAAAGTTTTTATCGGCATACTTTTTTTATAACATGGGGGTACAAACAATAATGGTTGTGGCTGTATTATTTGCACGGAATGAAATAGATTGGGGCATTGGCGAAGATGCCGAGAAAAAGAAAACATCAGCCTTAATTGTAAGTATATTAATTATTCAGTTTGTAGGCATGGCCGGTTCATTCTTGTTTTCATGGTTATCAACAAAAATTGGAAATATAAAGTCGCTTATGTGTTCCATTGCTATTTGGATATTTATATGCGTCTATACTTATACTTTAGTTCACACGCCCATGCAATTTTATGTTGTTGCATTTTTAGTAGGTTTAGTAATGGGAGGTATTCAAGCTTTATCTCGAAGCACCTATAGTAAATTTCTCCCAGAAACTGAAGATCATACCAGTTTTTTTAGTTTTTACGACATCGTAGAAAAACTAGGAATGATTTTAGGAACTGTATTGTTTGGTGTTATAAGTCAGATAACGGGCGGGATGCGCCAATCTATACTTTCTTTAATTGTATTCTTTGTATTAGGAATTTTATTGTTGATTCCACTGTTAAAATCTAAAAGAGATTAACGTAAGTAAGCTAGGCTTTTCTAGTGAACAAATCTACTTTTGTTTCTTGACGTTTTAAAAGACGAGCAATATTCTTTTTGTGAGTTATTAGTAAAAGAACAGCAACAAATAATGAAAATATTAATAAGGTTTGGTTTTCATTTTTCAATACAACATTTAAAAATACTGGGAAACTAATTCCAGCTGACATTGACGAAAGCGAAACGTATTTTGAAATAAGTAAAACTGTAAGAAATACTAATAAAACCAGTAAACTAGTAAGTGGAGTAATACAAATAACAATACCAAGCATGGTTGCTACGCCTTTCCCCCCCCTAAAACCTGCATAAATTGGAAAAACATGCCCCACTAAAGCAGCTATTCCTAAGCCTAACTCAAGATTAACAAATTCAGTACTATCATAGGCAAATGGAGACAAATACACCAATAATACCGCTACAATTCCTTTTAAAATATCTATTGCCAATACTGGAATTCCAGCTTTTTTACCTAAAACTCTAAACGTATTGGTAGCGCCAGAGTTTCCACTTCCAAATTCTCTGACATCAATTCCATAATACCTTCTACCCCACCATACTGCAGTTGGAATTGAACCTAATAAATACGCAACAACAAACAGAGATATAATAAGAAGTGTTTCCAATATATTAATTCGTGTTTAGTTATGAAATACAAATATACAATATAAAAATGCCTAAATCAACTAAACTTTTTAGTTTTCAGGTTATTTTTTAACAAATTAAGGTTTAAAATAGTGTATTGATTAGTAAACTAATCCGGTTTCTATACCATTACGATAAGCTCTACGTTCAAGCTCTTTACCTTTTTCATCATAAAAAATCCAAAGGCTGTCTTTTTGGTCATGTTTATACCAACCCGTATAAAACAATTGACCATTTGGATGATAAACTAAGGTTGCGCCGTGTTTTTCTCCTTTATCATAAAAACAATTACTCCATATTTTTCCATTATCAAAAAATGCCAACCATTCGCCATGTCGTTGTCCGAATCTAAAAAAGCCAGAAAATTTTATCACACCATTAGGATATTTTGAAATATAATCTCCTGAATAATCGGGATCTGGAGGTTCAATTAAAAATTTATTCAGTGCTTTCGCTAATTTAGCCGAATCTGATTGAGCTACTTTGATAGAATCTTCTTTTATTCTTTGCGTAGCCTGATTATTATTTGAAGTGCAGGCTATAAGAAATAAAATAGTGAAGATGCCTATAGCAATTGTATAAAGTTTTTTATTAATCATTTTTTTATTTTTTTCGTTCAATTGAATAATTAACCAATAACATTAAACTCTGTTTTGATGGACTATCAGGAATATCAGATAGCAACTCTAAGGCTTTGTTTTTATAATCATGCATTACTTTTTCTGCATAACCTATACCTCCTTTATTCTTCACAAACTGAATCACTTCATTTACCTTTTGAGGATTATCATTATGATTTTTTATAATATTAATAATTTTTCTTTTCTCAAGCCAAGTACTTTGATTAAGTGCATAAATCAATGGTAAAGTCATTTTCTTTTCTTTTATATCTATTCCCGTTGGTTTACCTATTGATGTATCATCACCAAAATCAAATAAATCGTCTTTGATTTGAAAAGCTACACCAGTATAAATACCAAAATTCTTAAACTGCTCTATAAGTTTCTTGTCTGATGTTACAGATGCTACACCAGCGGCACAACAAGCTGCAATAAGTGCTGCGGTTTTTTTGGTAATTATCTCAAAGTATATTTCTTCTGAAATATCTAACTTACGAGCTTTTTCAATTTGTAATAATTCGCCTTCACTCATATCACGCACAGCATTACTCACTATCTTCAGTAAATGAAAATCATCATGGTCTAATGATAAAAGTAAGCCGCTCGATAACAAAAAATCACCAATTAATACGGCAATTTTATTTTTCCATAAGGCATTTACGCTAAAAAACCCACGTCGTTCATTGCTGTCATCTACCACATCATCATGTACCAAGGTTGCAGTATGTAACAATTCTATTAATGATGCTGCCCGGTATGAGCTTTCATTAATAACACCTATGCTTTGTGCACTTAAAAAAACAAACATTGGGCGAATTTGTTTTCCCTTACGTTTAACAATATAAGTTGTGATTTTGTCAAGTAAAGACACGTTACTCTTCATTGATTGTTTGAATTTTACTTCAAACTCATCCATGTGAAAATTAATGGGTGCTTTTATTTGTTCAACGACCTGACTCACTTTATATAATCTTGGTAAATATAGGGTTTAAAAAACAGAATATTAACTTTATATCCCGATATTTAAGCTAAAAATGAATAAAAAAAATCCTCTCAATTGAGAGGATTTTTTGTAAGCAATTTAAAAGTTTAACCCTTAATTATACCCTTAACAATTGCTTTATTTTAATTGAGATTAATAGCAGGAATTTTTCCTTCTTTAATTAAGTTTAATGTTTTCTTCTTATGATCTTCGAAACTACCAAATGCCAAAGCATCTAACATTTCGGAACGAGACATATTTGGATTACCAAATTGTTTTTTAATATCCTCTGCACAACGATCAACAAATTTCTCAAACTTGCTTGGCGCCCATAAATAATCTTTCTTTACGGCTGATTTCTCAACTTTAAACTCTTCAGGTAAATTCCCTTCGATTTTAGATTTAATATCTAATCCTTCATAAGTTTTTGGTAACTGTCTGTTATCAAATAAGAAAGGCTTAGAAATCATAATAACATGTTTTTTACGCTTTGGGTCTATCATGGATAAACCTTCGATTCTCAAACCTTTCTTTTTGAGAGAACCATACTTCGTTTCAAAGCTTTTTAAAATCTCAAACATTTGGAATACACCTTTTAGTTATCAACAAAGATACAGTCAAAAATGTTAATAAAGTAATTAATTAGACGAATTGAGTAAAATCAAAGGTCTAATAATTGTTTAAAATATGTTTCTTAGTTGTTAATATTTGGTGGAAAGCATGTTAATTTTAAACATAAAATAATGAAAATCAATAAATTAAAATATTTTAGTTTTATTGTTTAAAATTTAATGATGTATGATTTTTAAAATCAAAAAATCTCCAAAATTTCGATTAATGTACTAAAGCTTTTTTGGCTCCAAAATCTAAAATTTGGTCAATAAATTGGTAAGGCTTATAACCATTAATAGCTGCTTGATGATAAATACAAGTTGCTGGTGTCATGCCAGGCAAAGAATTTACTTCAATAAAAATCACTTCCACTTTATTGTTCTCATAAATTCTTACAAAGGCATCAATGCGACAATAGCCCACTATATTTAAAACTTTAGCAGCGGCACCCAAAGTTTCTTTTACTTTATCAGAAATTTGTTGCCTTTCTTTTTCATTACGTGCATAACGTGCCGGTGTAATATTTTGCCCTTGCCCTGCTAAAAATTTTTCTTCTAAACTCAATACATCTCCTTCGGCTAATGCCTCTGAAGCTTCAAATACTTCGTATTCAATCTCACCTTGTTTATTAAACTTAGTGAGCATACCACCTGTTATTTCTAAAAAATGTTGCGCATTATTTTTACTGATGAGTTCTTCTACTAAAATTACTTGTTTTTGAGGAAATTCTTCTTTTGGTTTAATGTGTAAAAACTCAGCCGACTTTGCGTCAAGTGTTTCTTCTTCTCTAAAAATTAAAGTCGCAAAAGCTTCAAACTCTTCAAACGATTTTATTTTTTTTACGGCACTACTACAACCATCATCTACAGGTTTAGCAATTAAAGGATATTGAAATTCATTTTGCAATTGTTGCTTAATGTTATCTTTATTACATTTCCAATCATCAATATTTATTAGTGCGTGCTTAGCTGCTAAGAAACCATGTTGCATTAAAATTTCGTTAGTACGATATTTATCAATGGTAATAGAAGAGCTATCTTTTCCAGAACCATTATAGGTTAAACCTACTTTATCTAAATGTTCTTGAATAGCACCATCTTCGCCTGGACGACCATGCAAAGCAATAAATACTTGTTTCACTAATTTTGATAAATCGACATAGCTTAAAGATTTTGGTGGCATTAAATTATTTTCGGAGCCATATTTTTGAGTAATGGTTTTACATTCGGTAATTATTTGAGATACCACGGGATGGATTTTCCAATGGTATATTTTTTCTTTTATATCATCGGCATTATCTTTTAATAATACGTTGATAGGAATTTGATAGAGTTCATGCTTATTAGAATTACCAGTTAAAAAAACAGGAATAGGCTCGTATTTTTCAGACGAATTTAGTTTCTCAAAAATATTTCTACCACTCTCAACTGAGATGTGTCGCTCAGAAGAATACCCCCCCAATACAACTGCAACAGGAATTTTATTCGTCTCTTTATTTTTTTCATTTAATAAAAAGTTATCTAATGCCTTGAGTACACGTTCATACGCAAAAGCGCCTTTACTATTTTTAATTCGTTTGCTTAACGATGTACGAATAATGTAAGTTAAAAATTGAGATGGTGTTAATCCGATTTCAGCAGCTTGATGAAAAAAGAATGAACTAGGCATCATGCCTGATGTGGTATTTGGATCATTTAAAAACACTTTACCATCTTTACTTAAAAAACCATCAATGCGTGCATAAACATCAAAGTGTAATTCTTTAAATAATCTTTCACACTCTTTTCTAATAGCATTTATCTGCTCGTCGCTTTCTTCAATAGGAGTAATTTTACGTGATAAGCCTGGCAAATATTTACTACGATAATCAAACAACTCTTTACCTTTTCTTATTTCAGTAGGAGGCAATGCAATAACAGTTCCGTTATTATCTGTATCTTCT
>JADLER010000197.1 GCA_020846025.1 Bacteroidia bacterium
ATATTGCGGGATAGAGCAGGGGTAGCTCGTTGGGCTCATAACCCAAAGGTCGGGTGTTCGAATCACTCTCCCGCTACTAAGAAAAAACCTTGAATACTCAAGGTTTTTTTTATGGAGTTAGTTAAGGCTATAGATAAGGTTCAATTTTAAAACCTTTATTAGTAATCAACTTCATAATCTCACTACTATCAATACCTTCTGCACAAATGGTTAAGAGTTTGTCTGTGTGTGCAGTATCCACATTCCAAGTAATTATTCCTTTTGTATTATCTAAATCTGTTTTTACTTTAGATACACAACCACCACAATTGAGATTCGTTTTAAATTTATACTCTGTTTGTTCCATAATTTAATTGATAAAATGTCTAGCAAATATCGGTATTAAATAATAAGATTACTTTGTATTATTATAGAAATGATTTGTGTTTTTTACGGATTTAATTTCTAGTCTAAAATCTCATTAAGGATAATTTAATTATCTTTAGTGATTATAAATTTTAATTTAGGTTATGTGGAAAATAGAGCCCCCTACATCGGGTTATTATGCGGTCATATTCTCGTCTAAAAAATCAGACACGCTTGATGGTTATAAGGAAATGGATGAAATTACAATGCAATTAGCACAGGAGCAAGAAGGATTTTTGGGATATGAAAGTTGTAATAATGGCGCTAGTGGTATTTTTATTTCCTATTGGAAAGATATGGAGTCTATTAATCTTTGGAAAGAAAACATGACTCATATAAAAGCAAAATCTAATGCTAAACGATGGTATGAGCGTTATTTAAGCCAAATATGTATGGTTGAACATTCGCATTTATTTGAAAATAAGTAAGTTAATAGATGATTGAAATTTTATTATACTAATGACAATTTTTTATATTTATAGTTTCGTAACACAATAATTTTATGTCAAAACAAGTAAACTCTAAACAAAATCCATCATTAAACCAAGAGCAGAGTATATACGACAAGTATATTAATGGCAAAGAGTTATATTTTTTAATGGGGCTTGTTTTACTTTCTTGTTACATTATTTTTAGCGACTTTATTCATCTAAAAAAAATCTACTTATTTAAAGATATTGGGAGTGATACAATTAATATGTATCATCCATTATTAATTCATCTTTCGGAGTACATCAAACAAGAGGGAGTTCCTGGTTGGTCATTCTCTCAAGGAATGGGACAAAATGTGTTTCCGCTCTGGTTAGGTGATTTCTTTTCAAATTTTATCATGTTATTTGATAAAGGAACAATTCCTAAAGTTATTGTATATATGGAGTTGTTAAAGATTATTTTATGTGCATTAATATTTTTTAAATATTTACAAGAACTAAAGGTTACAGGATTTGCATCTTTAATTGGGGCTTTGTTGTATGCTTTTACAGGTTATGTAATTTTAGGTGGAACTTGGATTATTTTTTCAACAGAAGCAGTATATGTGGCTGTATTACTTTTAGGAGTAGAAAGTTGGTTAAATCGCGGTAAATGGTTTTTGTTATTATTAGGAATAACCCTTATTGGTTTCCTGCAACCCTTTTATTTATACTCATACACCATATTCTTGATAGGATATATCATTATAAGATATAATGATATACATGAAGGTGATTGGAAGGGATTTATTATGTTTAGTTTTAAAACGATTGGAATTGCCATTGTTGGAGTTGGTATTACAGCTTATCAGTTATTACCAGACGTATTAATGTTGCTTGAAAGTCCTAGGGTAGGAGGAGAGGCAAGTTTGTCAGCTAGATTAAAAGCACAACCTATGTTTGATTTAGCAGATGATATTTTGAGATTTACAACAACTTATAGAGCTTTTGGGAGCGATATGTTAGGTGTGGGATCCAATTTTAAAGGTTGGCAAAATTACTTAGAAGCACCATTGTTTTATTGTGGTATTTTGGGACTTGTAACTTTTCCTCATGTGTTCTCGAGCCTGACTAGAAAACAAAAATTATTCTATGGCTTTTTAACTTTTGCCTTCGTTTTACCGATTTTGTTTCCGTTTTTTAGATACGCATTCTGGGCTTTTTCTGGAGATTATTTTAGAACATTTTCATTAATCATTATCATTTTTATTTTGTTCTACACAGTTAAAGCGATTTCCTTTATAGAGAAGAAACATGAAGTTAATAAGATAGTCTTAATAGTAACTGGATTATTTCTTTTGTTTTTATTGTACACCCCAGCTACACAATTTAAATCAGCCATTGATACGGGGCTTCGAAGTTTTGTTACAGGATTAATCTTTGCTTATAGTGGCTTCATATATATGCTATCAAGCAAAACTTCACTAAAGCAACTGGCTAAGGTTGCAATTATAGCTACATGCTTTATCGAGGTTAATTATTTTTCAAGTATATCAATTAATAAACGTGTAGCTATGTTTAATAGTGAATTAACTTCAAAAGTAGGTTATAATGATTATACTATTGATGCCGTAAATTATTTAAAGGGCATAGATAAATCTTTCTACCGTATCAATAAAGATTATTTATCAGGACTGGCAATACATGGAAGTATTAATGATGCAAAAGCTCAAGGGTTTTATGGAACGCCATCTTATCATTCATTTAATCAAAAAAATTATATTAAGTTCTTAGGTGACTTAAATGTTATAGATCCTAAGGACGAAAATGCAACACGATGGGCTAAAGGGTTGGGTGATAGACCTATCCTGTTTTCATTAGCAAGTGGTAAATATTGGTTATCGAAGAGAGTAGATGGTTCGGTAAAAAGTATGGGCTTTGATTCGATTGCTAAATTTGGTGATGTTACTGTTTACAAAAATAGATTTGCATTGCCTTTTGGGTTTACTTATGATAAAGGAATTAGTGAAGATGAATTTAAAAAAATGTCTCCAACTCAAAAAGATTTTTGTTTGTTAAGGGCTTGTGTAGTAGATAATGAAAACAAAGTAGATTTTGAGAAAATAAAATCTTTTAATATAGCAGATACTGCTGCTCCAATGACATTTGATAATTATCTAAGTTATGTAAACAATCTAAAAGTTGATGAATTTAAGATTTCTAGCTTTACAGAGAATAATATTAAAGGTTCAATTTCTGTGAATGAAACGAAAGTATTGTTTTTCTCAATACCATTTGATGAAGGATGGCATGCAACTCTTAATGGTACTGATACAAAATTATATAGAGTAAATGCCGGATTAACTGGCTTATTGATACAAAAAGGATTGAACGAAGTTACGCTTAGCTTTGAACCTAGGTTAAAAGAAAAAGGTAAGATAATCTCAATTCTTTCTGTAATTGTTTTAATATGATTATTTGGGGTTACATACTTTCAAAAAAGGAAAAAGTTGGAGTAACCCTATTTACATTTTCTTAGCTTAATTTTTGTATCTTTTCTTTATGTTTTTCTGGATGTAAGAAAAAGTAATTAGTTTCTAAAGTGTCTTCTGTAACTATATCAAATGGTATTAGTTTACTATGATGGGAAACATAACATTTATAACCTAATTCTTTAAAGAAATGAATAATATCATTTGGATGATAGCCAAATTTAGCTGCCCATTTTCTTAACATCTCTGTAAAAACAATTGGTTTGTATGTTTTAATAGCTTCTGAACCACCTTTGTAAACCATAAATTCAGCACCTTCTACATCACACTTAATGAAATCTAAGCGAGTAATGTTGTTTTCCGAAATAAACTTATCGATGGTACTTGTTTGACACTCCAATTTTGTCATTGCTTCATTTTCAGTAATATTAGCGGCCGATGAAGCACCAGTAATAAGCGGAGAATAATAAAATGTAAGTGTTTGAACTTTATCAGATAAAGCCACATTATTTAAAATAATGTTTTTAGCTTGATTAAGTTCTGTATTGCGTTTTATTTGAGCAAAGGTTTCTGGTATTGGCTCAAACGAGTATATTTTTGAAGATGGTAATTTCTTAGAAAGGTGATTGGAGTACCAACCAATATTAGCTCCAATATCAAATATGGTATCGCCATCAGAAACCAATTTATACAGCATTTCAGAGTCTTCTAATTCATATTGGTCGAAGTTAAATGTATCGATAGGTGTAACGCGTTTATCAATCACATCAACGTAAAATTTAACTCCACCAGGATGTAAATTTGTTTTACGTGAAGTGAAAATTACTTTATTATCTTCAATTTCAATTTTTTCAATTTCAGTATGTTTAAGGTTTTCAGAAAAATCAAATAACACTTTATGAAATTCGTGCATTTTATTTATAAAATCTACTTTGCTAATTTCTGATTTCTTAAAACTGTCTTTTGTATCTTTAATATTCATAGGGTTATAAAATTAAGGAAATATTAGGTTATTATTTATAATTTCAGTTATTGTTTTTATTTTATTCCGATAATAATATTAGAATTCATATTCTTTTAAGTGATTTAATAATTCAAAATGATTATTAAATACGAGGTCAGCTTCATTTAAGTGCTCTTTACTTAGCGTAGTTTCTAAAGCAAAACAAGTGCAGCCCGCTTGTTTGGCTGATTGTATGCCCAAAATAGCATTTTCAATAACTATACAATTGGTGGCGCTTACTCCTAGTTTTTCTATAGCTTTTAAATATGGCTCTGGGTGTGGTTTAGTATTTTTTACATCATCGGCTGTAACTATAGCAGTAAGTTGTTCGGCAATTTTAGGCGATAAATATTTTTGTATTCTATCTTTAGAGGCTCCTGTAACAATAGCGGTTTTAATGTGTTGATTGGTGAGTAATTCAAATATTTCATCAACGTAGTTGTAAATTTTAAAGTCATTTATCTTTTTATAAATTTCTTCTTTTGCTTCAACCACCTCATTTTTTATGTTTGGATTTAATGCGTATTTTTCAATAAAATATTGTGCTATTTGAAATCGCCCCATACCTTCTAATTGAAAATATTCGCTGGCATCTAAATTAAATTGATAGGCATTAAAGGCTATTTGCCACGCCTTGTAATTGTCTTGCATTGTATCGCCAATTACGCCATCAAAATCGAATATAACTGCCTTGGTTGTCATTAAAATTTTAAAGTAATTTGTAGCTTATCCGACCATTTATTAAAATCATCAATTATAGCTTGTGATAACGGAATGCCATTTATGGTACGTTTCTCTTTTGAAATATATTCTGGCTGACCTGGAAAAAGAACATTGTCGCCATGTGTTTTTACTTGATTAATCATAGCGGTAGCCATTGTTCTAAAATTATCTTTTCCTCCAAATCGGGTGGGATCTATTGCTATTACTAACGAACCCAATTTTCGTTGCTTGTCCAAATCTTTATACATAGATGTCATATTGGGACCAAAGTTCATTCCATTTAAAGGACCGCAAAGTAAATCAATCATAAATGCTAAGGCATATCCTTTGTGTTCAGCCATTGGTTTTACTGCTACAATTTCATCGGCTATGCCTGAGTCGTTTCCGTTCTTATCAACTCCTAAACCTAATGGCACTGATGACTTTTCGCGTTTTGCATTCATCATATAATTCCAAGGTACAATACTTGTCGCCATATCTAAGCAAACAGGTTCTTTCTCATTTTCGGTTGGAAAGGCAATAGAGATAGGATTAGTGCCAAAAAAAGGTTTGTTACCACCATGCGGAATTACTAAAGCATCGGCATGTGTGAAGGCAATACCAACCATGCCAGCTTCGGTAATTTGCCGTGTATAAAGACCAATAGCACCACAATGTGATGAATTATGAACACCCACAATACCCACACCCGATTCTTTTGCAATGCCAATAGCATTTTTTGTGGCGTAAGTCATTACCACAATGCCATGTCCGTCATCACCATCAAGTTGTGCCGTGGAGGCTGCTGTTTTAGTAAGTGTAAAGTTGGGTTGATGATTAATAGTGCCATTTTCTAATCGCCCTAAATAGTGTGTAATTCTGGCAACACCATGTGAGTCAATTCCCCATAGCGAAGTTTTAACTAATGCTTTTGTAATAATTTCTGCATCTGTTTTAGATACACCACTTTTTTGAAAAGCAGCAATACCCCATTCTTCAATTTTTTGATAATTAATTAAAAGATCATTCATTGTATTATTTTAAATAAGGCGCTATTTCCTGTTTGCAATCCTTAGCAAAGCTTAAAAATAATTCCGTATCAATTCTATAGTTCAAATATTTAACACCTAAGTTGCTCCAATGCTTAATGCCTTCGGGTGTATCGGTAAACACACCAGTAACAACGCCTTTACTTTTACAAATATTAATAATGCGTGTAATTTCGGCTGCTACATCTGGATGCCAAATTTGACCCGTAAGCCCCATTGATTGGCTTAAATCATAAGGACCTACAAAGATGACATCAACACCTTTTACAGAGGCAATTTCTTCAATATTTTTTGCACCCTCAACACCTTCTATTTGTAAAATAATGAGTGATTTAGAATTAGCTTTAGTAATATAATTTTCTTTGGAGGTATTAGAAAAATCGGCAGCTCTTACAAAACGACATAAACCTCTTTCGCCCATAGGATGAAATTTGGCATATTCTACAGCACGTTGCGCATCTTCTTTAGTTTTAATATGAGGAATTTGCAAACCGCCAATTCCTAAATCTAATAACCATTTTATGTGCATTTCGCTTATGCCCGGAATACGTGCTAATAATTTTATGCCTCTGTTTTCAGCAGCTAAAATTAAAGGATAAACATCATGCAGATTAACAGCTCCGCCATGTTCTAAATCTAATACCCCAAAATCAAATCCAGCCATTGCTAGCATTTCAACTATTTCTGGCTTGGCAATGCGAACAAATGGACCTACCAAGTGTTGTTTAGAT
>JADLER010000198.1 GCA_020846025.1 Bacteroidia bacterium
GGTTCTCTGGATTATGGAATTATGATGCTATTTATCCGTTCAAATATTCAACTGCGTAATTTGGGTTTATAATAGCTTGGTCGATACAAAAGATGGTTACTCAAATATGATAATAAATAGATGGGAAGGAAATTCAATAAGGGTCGACAGAGATTTATTAATAAAACACGTTGACTTTAAAGTTGAGGAATCTTTCGATAATTTTTTTGATGAAAACAACATCAAAATAAAAATGCAAGAAATGGAAAATTTAAAATACAAAAAGCTTTTACAAGACTAAACCAACTGCAATTCAGCTTGAACTTTACTTGTTACTTTTTTATTTTTTAATTTTCCGTCTTCAAAATCCTTTAAAACTTTTCCTAAGTGTTTTGCAAAGTCAACTGCAACAGCATTTCCGATTTGTCGAAATTGCGATGATATTGAACCATAAAACTCAAAATTATCGGGGAAAGACTGTATTCTAGCAGTTTCTCGCACAGTAAATCGTCTTTTGCAATTAGGATGAACAGCAATAACAGGGCCTCCAGTTCCACCACCCCTTCCAACCATTGTCGGACCGGGTTTATCCCATTCAAGTTTTCGATTACCCATATAACCGTTAATTTTTACCTTATGTTTAGTTCCGATATGATTTAATATTTTTTCAGCGGCTTTTGTGTTAGGTTCGGGTAAGTCTCCAATAGCTTCTCTTAAAGTTTTGAATGGTTTTAATTTAGGGTCGTTATTATCGTGAGTTTTTTTAGGTGGAAAATTTTGAAATAATATTTCTCTTTTTTCCTTTTCAATGTCGTTTGATACGCCAAGGAATATAACCCTTTTCCTTCCTTGCGGAACGCCATAGTTTGCTGCATTAAGCAAATACATTTTTACATCATAACCAGAAAATCCGTCTGCTACTCCAATATTTTTAAAATCATTTAAAATCATTTTCGCAATTTCTCCTTTTCCAAGACTTAATAAACCTGGAACATTTTCCGCTAGAAAATACTTTGGTTTTGTTTCTGAAATTATTCTAACAATTTGTAAATAAAGTTCATTTCTACTATCAGAGGCTTTTCTGTATAAATTGGCAACCGAAAAGCCTTGACAAGGAAATCCTCCAGTAAGAATATCATACTCAGGTAAAATACTTGTGTCTAGTTGTTTTACATCACCGAGCCAAAAATGGTTTCCAATATTTTTTTCATAAGTAATTTGGCAGTCCTTGTCAAAATCATTTGCAAAAACAATTTTATGCCCTGCTTTTATTAGACCAAGGTCTAAGCCACCGCAACCTGCGAATAATGAAACTACCTTCATATTATTTTTTTGTTTTTAAATATTCAATTTTTTGTTCTGCAACTTTTAAAATATCTATATCAGCGTCTGCCTCGATGATTTTATAAGCTAGTTGGTCGCTCAAATGTTCTCTAATTAATTTGTTTTCATCAAATTTGAAAAACTTGGCAACAAGTTTTATTTGTTCTTTTGTTGGTTGCCTTTCGTCACGCTCTATTTTTCCGAGCAAAGAAGTGTCTATTCCGATTTCTGTAGCAACTTCACGCAATGACAACTGTTTCTGTTCACGTAATGAACGGAGTTGTTCGCCAAACGAAGAAACCATATTTTTTGTCAGTGTCATTGAGGACTAATTTTGTCCAAAAGTAATGCGAAAATACGTTAGGGACTAATTTTGTCCTTAAAAGTTTTCAACATTAAACGGTGTGATATTTTTTGTCGGCAAGAAAGAGCCGAAAAGAGAATTTGTTTTTTCTAAGGTGTCGTCTTTTTACGCTTACCCCTAACTAATTAATAAACGGACGCTATCAAAGTATTGGTAGCGTTTTTTATTTCAGTGTCTTAATCGTATATTAGCCACTTATTATGAAATTGTTTTTTCATTTAGGTAGATATTTTTTGCTTATCAAGCGAGTGTTTAGTAAGCCAGAAAAATTATCAGTTTATACCAAACAAATTTTATATGAAATAGATAAGATTGGGATTAGCTCATTACCAATTATTGCTATAATCTCTTTTTTTATGGGAGGAGTTATTACTATTCAATCAGCGTTTGGATTTACTAGTCCTTTGGTTCCTTTATATGCAGTAGGATTTACTGTCCGCGAATCTATGTTATCTGAATTTTGCCCTACTATTGTCTCCTTAATCCTTGCTGGTAAAATTGGTTCTAATATTGCATCAGAGATTGGTTCGATGCGCATTACAGAACAAATTGATGCGCTTGAAATTATGGGAATTAACTCGGCTGGGTATTTAATATTACCTAAAATTGTAGCAGGTGTTGTTATTCTACCTTTTTTAATTGCCATCAGTATGTTCTTAGGAATTGTTGGTGGTTATATTATGGGCTTGGCTGTTGGTGCTGTTACATCTTATGAATATATTTTTGGAATTCAGGCCTTTTTTGAACCTTGGAAACTTTATTATTCATTTACAAAAGTTATTACCTTCGCTTTTCTTATCACCTCTATTTCTTCTTATTTCGGATTTTATACAGAAGGTGGCGCTTTAGAAGTAGGTAAAAGTAGCACATCGGCTGTTGTGTATAGCAGCATCTTAATCCTAATTTTTAACTTCTTAATTACGCAATTATTCTATACATGATTGAAATTAAGAACATACATAAAAGTTTTGGCTCTCATAAAGTAATTAATGATGTGTCGTTTGTTTTTGAACAAGGAAAAACAAATCTCATTATTGGTGAAAGTGGTAGCGGAAAAACAACCATCCTTAAACTTATGGTAGGTTTGCACGAAGTAGATAGTGGGCAAATATTATATAATGGAGAAAACTTTCCAACACTTGACTTAAGAGGCAAACAAGAAATTCGTAAAAAAATAGGCATGTTATTTCAAGGCGGTGCCTTATTCGACTCTCAAACACTTGAAGAAAATGTGCGATTTCCCTTAGACATGTTTACCGATATGAGCAAGGAAGAAAAACAAGAGCGTGTAAATTTTTGTTTAGATAAAGTTCAATTAACAAATAAAAATAAATTATATCCTGGAGAATTATCAGGTGGTATGAAAAAGCGAGCTGCTTTAGCGCGTGCTATTGCCAATAATCCTAAATATTTATTTTGTGATGAACCCAACTCAGGACTTGACCCAAAAACATCAATTGTAATTGATAATTTGATTCAAAGCCTTACAAAGGAATTTAATATTACCACCATTGTTATTACTCACGACATGAACTCGGTGGTAGAAATTGGAGAAAAAATTTTATATATCTATAAAGGAAATCCATGGTGGACAGGTACGGGAAAAGAAATATTTAATACCACTAATCCTGAGTTATTAGACTTTGTATTTGCATCAGGATTTATGAAGGAAATTTATCATGCGGTTAAAAACAAATAACCGAACAATCTATTTACATTGAAACCACCACTAAACAACTCTCACGATTTTGAAATGAAGGCCACTACTTTTCATGGTCTAGAAGATATATTAGCAAACGAACTTTTAAAATTGGGAGCTAGAGATATTGTGCCTTTTAAACGAGGCGTTTCATTTACAGGCGATAAAGGCTTTATGTATAAAGCAAATTTATGTTTACGAACGGCTTTAAAAGTATTAGTGCCTTTATTTTCATTTACAGCGTATGATGAGCATGAGTTATACCATCAAATAAAAAAGTACGAATGGGAGAAGTTATTAAATACAGATGATACCTTGGCAATAAATGCTACCGTTAATTCAGATGAATTTAATCATTCATTATATGTGTCTCAAAAAACCAAAGATGCTATTTGTGATCGCTTTGTAGAAAAATTTGATGTAAGACCTAATGTTGATTTAGATCATCCAACACTTAGAATTTATATTCATATTTTTAAAAATCAGGTGAGTGTTAGTTTAGATAGTAGTGGCGATTCATTATTTAAGCGTGGTTATAGAGTAGATATTGATACCGCTCCTATGAAAGAAGTACTAGCTGCTGGTATGGTTTTATTATCTAACTGGCAACCTCATTTGCCTTTAATAGACGGTATGTGCGGAAGCGGAACCTTAGGAATTGAAGCTGCGTTATATGCAAATAATATTCCACCTGGTGTATTTAGAAAAGAATTTGGTTTTATGAAATGGCATGATTATGAAGCAGAACTTTGGGATAAAATTTACGATGCTTGTATTAATCGAATAAAAGACGGTACACCAACTATTATCTCTAACGATATAGATATAAAACCATTAGAGATGGCTAAACGAAATGGCGCTACTGCCAAAGTAGATGATGTGATTACTTATGAAAATAAATCGTTTTTTGATTTAATGCCTAACAAGCCACACGGTACCATCTTACTAAATCCTCCTTACGACGAACGTATAAAAATGGAAGATACCAATGCGTTTTATAAACAAATTGGGGATAAACTAAAAAAAGATTTTGGTGGCTGGACTGCTTGGATTATTACCTCTAACATGGAAGCCATTAAACACATAGGATTACATCCAAGTAAAAAGATGACGTTGTTTAATGCGTCGTTAGAATGTAAGTTATTAAAATATGAGAGGTATAGTGGTTCTAAAAAAACAGCCAAACAAACCACTACATCTCACTAAGAAAATCTGTCATTTTTTTTATGGCAATCGCACGGTGCGACATTGCATTTTTTTCTTCGGCACTCATCTCTGCAAAAGTTTTTAAGCTGCCTTGTGGTAAAAAAACTGGATCGTAACCAAATCCGTTAGTCCCTGTTTTTTCAGTGGTTATTTTCCCATACACTATCCCTTCAAATAAATAAGATTGATTATTGAGTACAAGAGCCATAACTGTTTTAAAATGAGCTTCTCTTTGAGTGATATTATGTAACTCATGTAATAAACGGCGTATATTATCTTGGTCGTTTTTTTGTTCGCCACCGTATCTAGCCGAATAAACACCTGGCGCTCCATTTAAACTATTTACAAGCAACCCGCTATCATCTGCAAAACACGGCATTTTTGTTTGCTGAAATACTGTTTGTGCCTTTAATAAGGCATTTCCTTCTATGGTATCCGATGTTTCATCAATCTCAGTATGCCATTTTATGTCTGTTAAACTAAGTACCTCTATATGTTTAGGCATTAATGCACGCACCTCTTTTAATTTATTTTGATTATGAGTAGCAAATACAAGTTTCATCGTTAAATGGCTGATAAAAATTTCTATATATTTTAAATTTTATTACATTAACTGGAGTATTCCTAAAAACACATTAATCCCAAATTAAGAATTAGAACAGAATGTTTCTATTTTATCCAACTAACACCTTCAAAAACGGGAATTTACACTTCTAATTTTATAATGCATAGCATTAGAATTTGATAATAATCAAAACTACTAAAAGTCAAACAGATCAAGGGATTAGTGATTTATTCTAAAGGCTAACACATAATTTGGTTTTATCCTATTCTCTTCTAATAACATTTTTAATGCTTAGCATTTAAAAATACTTGTAAAAGAAACCTGTCATATCACAGATTCAACCAAACTGGAATCAAACAATTGAACCTAATGTCTAATTAAGGTTCAATTATATTGAAAACTGATTAGTGTGCACCTCCACCGTCTTCCTCGCCTTCTGCTAATGGAACTGTTTGAGGAATAAAATCTTTATCCGCTCCTGGCTTACTGTAATCATAAGCCCAACGATGAACAACAGGAAGTTTACCAGGCCAGTTTCCATGAATATTAGCCATAGGAGTTGTCCATTCTAATGTATTTGCATTCCATGGATTTTGTGGAGCTTTTTCTCCACGGAACATACTATAGAAGAAGTTAAATATGAAAATAATTTGAGAAGTAACACCAATAATAGCGAAAATAGTAATAACCACGTTTATGTCCGCTATATTATCAAACATTGGGAAACTACTGTTAGTGTAGTAACGACGAGGAACACCCGCTAATCCCACAAAGTGCATTGGAATAAACACACCATAGGCACAAATAAAAGTTAACCAAAAATGTAAATACCCCAACTTTTTATTCATCATTCTTAAGTACAATTTAGGGAACCAATGATAAACCCCTGCAAACATAGCAAAGATTGCCGACAAAGCCATTACTACGTGGAAGTGAGCTACCACAAAATATGTATCATGCACTTGAATATCTAAAGTAGAGTCAGCTAAAATAATTCCGGTTACACCACCAGAAATAAATGACGAAACTAATCCCATAGAGAATAACATAGCTGGTGTAAATTGAATATTCCCTTTCCATAAAGTTGTAAGATAATTAAATGTTTTTACAGCTGAAGGAATTGCAATTAATAAAGTAGTAAACACGAATACAGATCCTAAGAATGGACTCATACCAGTTACAAACATGTGATGCGCCCATACAATACAAGATAAGAATCCAATAGCTAACATAGACCCAATCATAGCTCTGTATCCAAAAATTGGTTTGCGAGAATTTACAGAAATTACCTCTGATGAGATACCTAATGAAGGTAATAAAACGATATAAACTTCTGGATGTCCTAAGAACCAAAATAAGTGTTCGAATAAAATTGGACTACCACCTACATTATCTAAAGGACGACCACCAATATAAATATCAGAGAGATAGAAACTTGTTCCTAAACTTCTATCGCATATTAATAATACTACGCAAGAAACTAACACAGGGAAAGAAACCAAACCTACAATGGCTGTAATTAATAATGACCAAACCGTTAATGGTAATCGAGTCATTTTCATACCCTTAGTACGTAAGTTGATAATTGTTACGATGTAGTTTATACCACCTAATAAAGAAGATACAACGAATAAGGTCATAGAGATTAACCATAAAGTCATACCCAACTTAGAACCAGGCATTGCTTCAGGTAAAGCAGATAATGGAGGATATACCGTCCAACCACCAGAAGCTGGTCCATCTTCAATAAATAAAGAACCAACCATAATAGCTGAAGATAAGAAAAAGAACCAATAAGAAAGCATATTTAAAAATCCAGATGCCATATCACGAGCACCAATTTGATACGGGATTAATAAATTAGCAAATGTTCCACTTAATCCACCTGTTAACAAGAAGAATACCATGATTGTACCATGAATAGTAACCATTGCTAAATAGGCATTAGGATCAAGGATGCCATCTTTTCCCCATTTATCACCCATTACTGCATTAATAAATGCAAATTTTTCGCCAGGCCATGCAATTTGTAACCTAAAAATAATTGACATGATAGCTGCAATAACAGCCATAACCATAGCCGTAATTAAATACTGACGAGAGATCATCTTGTGATCCATACTAAAGATGTATTTGCTCACAAAACTTTCGTGATGCTCGTCATGGTCGTGTGCGTGATCATGATGTCCTGCGTGTAAATCTGCTGAATGTGCGTTTGCCATTTTTATATTCTTTTTTATTTAGTACTACAATGTTAAATTATTTAGATGCTACTCTTTTTTTAAAGCGTGGTTGTTTTAATAACCAATTTTTATAATCTTTTTCGCTTTCAACTACTATAGTCATTTGCATATTATAGTGAGAAGCTCCACAAATTTTATTACACATTAATTGATAATCAAACTCAATTGGTTCTTCGCCTTTTTTAGCACGTATTTCATTAATACCCTTTATTAAATTTATTACATAAGGATCTTTGCGCATCTCTTCTGTAGTTTTAATTGGTGTAAACTTAAACTCTGTAACCATTCCTGGCACACAATTCATTTGTGCACGGAAATGAGGCATATAAGCTGAATGTATAACATCACGAGAACGAATTTTAAATACTATTTCTTTACCTACAGGAATATGAAATTCATTTTTTACTAAAATATCATCAAATCCAGTAGCATCTAAAGTATCCATCCCTACCATATTCTTACCATCAATTTGGCGATAGTCAGTTGAACCTAATTTTTTATCAAAACCAGCGTAACGAGCAGTCCAGTCGAATTGCTTAGCGTATAATTCTATCTCAATTCTATCAGGATTTGTTGAAGGTGAAGTAATTTCATGCCAAGATTTTAAACCAAAAATTACTACAAAGGTTAATGCTGCGGCCGGAATACTCGTCCATAACAACTCTAATTTACTATTATGAGGATAATACGCTGCAACTGCATCTTTTCTACCTCTATATTTATAACCGAAGTAAAAAAGGATTGCATTTGTAATAATAAATGCAGTTAATATCATATACATATTAAAATCCCATAAGGCATCTAAATGTACTCCATGTTCAGAGGCAGAAGTAGGTAACATTTTATCTCCCCACAAATGGATTTGATAAAAGAATAGTGCAATAAACACTATACCAAATAACAACATTATTTTTCCTTGAAATGAGTTATCATTATTTGTAACCTGCCATTCCGTAGTTTTTCTAAACTCACGCGAAAGTTCAATAATGCGTAATAACTGATGGACAGCAATGATTAAAAGTATAAGTCCGATTAAAATTAACAATTTCATATTCTTATTTTATTTTTTTGTCTTTAATACTGCTCGGATAATGCCGAATATATCAAATCGTTTATTATTATTTTATTATTAGTATGAGTGATGTTTACTTTCTTCTAAGAACGGATGGTTTTTCACCAATAATGGTCGTTTTGAAAGATTGGTTAATACTACATACATAAATACTCCTAAGAAAAACAGGAAAGTTCCTAATTCCATCCAGCTTAATCCAGTCCAATGATGTCCAACGGTTCCTGGCATTACTATCATAATAACATCTAAATAATGTCCAATAAAGATGATTGTTCCTACAAACATTAAGAAGAAATAGTTTCTTTTTGAATCACGGCTCATTAACATAATCATAGGGAATGCAAAATTTACAAAAAACACAGTCCACATTAAAGCTTTATAAGATTCCCAACGGGTTTGGAAATATATAACCTCTTCTGGAATATCCGAATACCAAATTAACATGAATTGAGAGAAATATAAATAAGTCCACAAAAACGAAATAGCAAACATCCATTTACCTACATCGTGTAAAGTACTTTCTGTTACAAATTCTAAGTAACCTAATTTTTTTAACCATACAATCATAATGGTAAGAACTATCATTGCACTAACCCACATGCCAGAAAAAATATACCAACCAAATAAAGTAGAGAACCAATGTGTATCAATACTCATTACCCAATCCCAAGCTGAGGTTGAAGATGACACTGCAAATACAACCATAAACCAAGCACTTAATTTAATATTTTTCCAGTGGTAGCCTTTTGATTCTTCTACTCCCAAATTATCAGCCTCTAATGAATTTTTACGAAGTTTCCATGTAAACATTAACCAAGCTACAATATATAGTATAGTTCTTATCCACCAAAACACACCAAAGTAGCCAATCTTAGCGGCAATTACTGCATCATAATTTGGGTCGCCTTCGGTTGCAATCCCAGGGGTCATCCAAGGGTATAAGTGATGAATTTGTAATTGACCAAGGATAAAAATGGCAAACATAAATGATAAGCCAACTGGTAAATACCAAGAAACTGCTTCGATTAAACGTTTAATTGTAGTAGCCCAACCAGATTCTGCTGCATACTGTAAGCCTAAAAAGAAAGCAGCGCCTAAACCAATAGCCATAAAAAAGAATGCTCCAGCAAATATATTAGCCCATGCACGAGTTGAATGATAATGATGATCATCTGGTTGCTTATCGAACATAAACATACAGATGATTGAAACTAAACCAACTGCCATAAACGCAAAAGATAACATTTTGGTTTTTGCTGGTATTACGAAATTTAATTTATCAGTGTTCATATTAAAAATTTCTGTCGTATTTAATAATTGGTTCTTAATTAATGTTTAGTTGAATCGGCTACTGCTACAGTTTTTGTACTATCAGTAACAGCTACTTCTTTAGGACCTTGTAATTTTTGTACAAAGTACACTAATTTCCAACGTTCTTCTTGACTTAAAATACTAGAGTGATTTCCCATTAAACCTTTACCGTAAGTAATAGAGTGAAATATTTTACCTTCAGGTAAGTTTTTAAGAGGCCCAGTAAATGAAGGGGGTGCACCTGGGAGTTTGCCACCAACTTTTCCATCACCGCCACCACTTGCTCCATGACAATGAATACAATACTTTCCAAATAAAACTTCTCCTTCTTTTTCAACTTCTACCGAATAAGGAATTGGGTTTTTTAAATATAAACCTGCTTGTTCGTATCCCTCACCAGTATTCGGGTAAATATAAGGTAAATGACCTCTAGAAATAGTACCAGCAACTGGTAAGTATTCAAATGCAGTAACAGTATCTCCATCAATCACACGTGTATCATATACCTCCAATGAAGGTGAGCGATACATGTCTGGCATAAATTCTACACCTGGACTATTAACGTCTTTTTTTCCACATGATGTAAAACCTGTCACTAAAATAGCAGCGTAGGTGCCACATGCTATAAGTTTAAGATTTTTGTATGATAGGTTCATATTTAATGAATTTTATTGTCTTAATTAATATTTTGGTTCAATTGTAATTGTGCCTTTATAATTTATTTCTTCAGCACCAGTAGAGCGTAATATTTCATCTGCCTTTTTAGATTGCTCATCGTTCAATTCTAAGTAAATCATAAATTTATCATCAGTTGTGCGAGGATCTGGATTCTTTGGTCTTGCACCTGGCACTAACCAACAACGTAAAAAATACGTAATTGCCATACCGTGAGCAGCACACAATACCGTTGACTCAAACGTAATAGGAATAAATGCTGGGATATTAAAATAATATGCCCAGTTTGGCTTACCTCCAATATCTACTGGCCAGTCGTGGACCATCATATACCACATCATTAAGGTTGCTAATGACATACCTGTGATTCCATAAATAAAAGAGCAAATTGCAATTCGAGTACGAGGTACACCTACAATTGGATCGATACCATGAACTGGAAATGGCGTAAAGACATCAGCAATACGAATACCTGATTCACGAAGCTTTTTACATCCTTCTAATAAAGGAACTTCGTCGTTATAAATACCGTGTATAATTTGTTTAGTTGCCATATATTTTAATATAACTAATTCTTATTGATTAATGATGGGCGTGATGAGCTGCTTCTTTTTTTTGAGCTTCACCAGAGGCTTTTAAAATTGATTTTAATTCTGCTTGTGCAATAACTGGGAATGTACGAGAGTATAATAAGAAGAATACAAAGAACATTCCTATAGTTCCTACAAAGATACCCACATCAATAAATGACGGTGTATATGTATTCCAAGTAGAAGGTAAATAAGTGCGGCATAATGTAGGAACGATGATTACAAAACGCTCGAACCACATACCAATATTTACCACAATAGATAAAATAAATGTAAATACTAAGTTAGTACGTAACTTTTTAAACCAAAATAATTGAGGAGAGATTACGTTACAAGTCATCATAATCCAATAACTCCAAGCTAAAGGCCCAGTTGCACGATTTAAGAATGCATATTGTTCCCACTCTACTCCAGAATACCAAGCTACAAATAACTCAGTTAAATAGGCAACACCTACTATTGAACCCGTTACAATAATTACAATGTTCATGTACTCAACATGTTTTACAGTTATATATGCTTCTAATTTATAGGCTTTACGAACTACTAACATTAACGTTAATACCATGGCAAATCCAGAGAACACTGCACCAGATACGAAATAAGGAGGAAAAATGGTTGTATGCCAACCTGGAACAATAGAAGTAGCAAAGTCGAATGATACGATAGAGTGTACTGAGAATACTAGTGGAGTAGATAATCCAGCAAGTACTAAAGAAACCTCTTCGAAGCGAGACCAGTGACGAACATTTCCACCCCAACCAAAACTAGCTATAGAGTAAATTTTCTTAGCTACTGGGTTTACCACTCTATCACGAATCATAGCAAAATCTGGAACTAAACCAATATACCAAAACACAACTGATACCGAAAAATAAGTTGATACCGCAAATACGTCCCATAATAATGGAGAGTTGAAGTTAGGCCATAAAGAACCAAATTGGTTTGGTAAAGGGAATAACATATAATCTAACCAAGGACGACCAGTGTGTAATAATACGAAGATAGCGGCACAACATACAGCAAAGATTGTCATTGCCTCAGCCGAACGGTTAATAGCCATACGCCATTTTTGACGGAATAATAATAATACGGCTGAAATTAAGGTACCTGCGTGACCAATACCAATCCACCAAACGAAATTGGTAATATCCCAAGCCCAATCTACACCATTATTTGAACCCCAAGCACCAATACCTACACCTATTGTATAAGCTAAACAACCTATACCCCAAGCAAAGGTAATGCATGCAATTGTAAATAATATATACCATAGACGGGTTGCTTTTCCTTCTATTGGCGCGATAATATCATCAGTAATGTTACGGTACGTTTTATTACCTAATATTAGTGGCTCTCTAATTTGTGATTCTGCGTGCATAATAGTTTAAATTCAGAATTTATAATTTAGTTTTTTCAGTTATTATGAGTGTTTTTCTTCATGAGCTTCTGCTTTTGGCGCTGCCTTAGCGTGTTCTTCACGAATCATTGGTTCGTCTTGATTTCTTACTTTTAATAAATAAGACACCGTAGGTTTTACACCAACTTCTTCCAATAAATAATAGTTCTTATCATCTGCTCTCCATTTCGTAACTTGAGAGTTTTCATCATTTGCATCACCAAACATGATGGCATTAGTAGGACATGCTTGTTGACAGGCGGTTCTAATTGAACCATCTACTAATGGAGTTCCATCTTTTTTAGCAGTTAATTTTCCAGCTTGTACACGTTGGATACACATTGAACATTTTTCCATAACCCCACGAGAACGTACTACAACATCTGGATTTAACACCATACGCCCTAAATCTTGTTGAGCTGGATTATTTGCAAAATCAGTATTATCGTTATAGTTAAACCAATTGAAACGACGTACTTTAAATGGACAGTTATTAGCACAGTAACGAGTACCAATACAACGGTTATACGTCATCATATTTAATCCGTCATTACTATGTGAAGTTGCCAATACTGGACATACGTTTTCACATGGAGCGTGATTACAATGCTGACACATCATTGGTTGGAAAGTTACTTTCGGATTTGCCGAAGGGTTTTCCATTTCAATATACATTTCCTTAACACCTATTCCTTCTTCATGTGCTTTTTGTTTGTTCATATCCGAAGTATAGTAACGGTCTATACGCAACCATTCCATACTTCTAGTCATAGCTACTTCATTTTTTCCTACAACTGCAATGTTATTTTCAACTTGACAAGCAACCACACATGCTGCACAACCAATACAAGAAGTCATGTCAATAGTTAAACCCCACTTATGACCTAATCTTTCAAATGAACCGTATAAATCTATTTCATTTACATGTTTCTCTCCACCACCATGCATTGGTAATGTCGCAGGAGGGTTAAATACATCTTTTTCTAATTTTTTATACTCATTTAAGGATACCTCTCTTAATAAATATTCTTCACGCCCCATTATGGTATGTTGAATTTGAGTACAAGCAAATTTATGTTCGCCTTCTGATTTTGCAATACTTACCGAATAAGCAACATTTTGTAAAGTATCATTTGAAACTGTTACAAATGGGTAGGCATTAACACCTACTCCAAAGGCTACTTTTAACTTTTCGGCCGTACGACCATATCCAATAGCTAAACCTATTGTACCAGGAGCTTGTCCAGGCTGTGGAAATACTGGTAACTTAACTGTTACACCATTTACCGTTAAATCTACTATTGAACCATAAATTTCTTGACGTAACATTTCGTTTAATCCTAATGCTTTTACATCAGGAATAGACATGGTTATATAGTTATCCCAAGTTACTTTAGAGATTGGATCTGGTAATTCCATTAACCATGGGTTATTAGATTGATTACCGTTTCCTAAACCTGTTTTTTCATAAATTGCTAATTCAAACTGTCCACCTTTAGCTGAAGTAGCGGCAGAAGCGGCAGCGTTATAATCCGGTGTAGGTAATGATTCAGTAGTTGCTACAGCCACAGGGGCAGGAGCTACAACAGGTGCTTTTTTAGTTGTATCATTTGTAATTTCAGCTATAACCGCTGCTACACCAGCTAATACTGGATTACCTGTTGAATCTACAGCTATTGGTGTTTCAACTGGAACATCTTTAATAATATTTACCTTAAGTACACCATCATGTAAAGTGTGCGACCAAAATGAAGCGAAATCGCCGTATTTTCCTTGTAATGGGAACACACGGTTATTCCAATATCCTTGTAAATATTTTAAATAATTTGTTTTAGAACCCGACCAAACTAATAAAGTATCTTGCACTTGACGAGTACCCTCATGTCGTGGAGCAGAGAAAATTTGTTTTATTGTAGGTTGTTGTAATGAATAATGTCCACGCTTAGGATTTGCATCGCCCCAAGATTCTAAATAATTATTGTCAGGACAAACATAATCCGCTAAGGTAGCTGTTTCATCTAATGTTTGCGCAAATGAAACTTTTACTTTTGCCTTTTTATAAGCTGCCTCAAACTTTAAAGAAGCAGGAGCAGTATAAATTGGGTTACAGTTATAAGTAATTAATGTATTTACTTTTCCTGCATTCAAATCATTTACTAGGTCAATGAAATCTTTATCATTACCTTGCTTTAAATTACTATGAAGCTCAACATCTAAGGTGCTACCATAGTTATCTAACATTTTATTAATTCCATTAACTAATGTTTGACAACCTTCATCATTTAATCCACAAACGACTAATGATTTTCCTTTATTTTCAACTAATTCTTTAGCAATTTTAGAAATTGCTTTGCTAGCATCTGCATTTGTTATTTTAGTATCGCTCACCTTAGCATTTCCTGTTGCTGCAGCTACTTCGTTAAATAATAAAGCAACTACTTTTCCGAACTCAGATGGTTTAACCATATAGCGCTCGTCGGCATTTGCACCAGTTAAAGATAAATTCGCCTCAAATGAATAATGTTTACTCATTTCAGGATTTTCGCGAGTTACTTTACGATTTTTAGAATATTGATTTGCAAACTCAATTGGGCTTAACCAAGTTCCTAAGAAATCACATCCTACACCTACAATTGTTTTTGCCTTTGAAAAATCGTATGAAGAAATAACAGCCTTTCCGAACACATTTTTATTTGCTTTAATTAAAGCTGAATAAGAAATAGCATCGTAAGTTACTAATTTAGTATTTGGGTATTTAGCACAAAACTCAGCAATAATTGCTTTTGTAGAAGGACTAATAATAGTTGAACTTAGAATTACATTTGATCCTTCACCTAATGCTTTTACAATAGCTCCATCCACATTTTTCCAAGTAGAAGGCTCTCCTTTATGTAATGGACCTGTAATACGAGCGCCATCATATAAACTTAATACAGAAGATTGAACTCGAGCGCTTGTTCCACCATTAGATACTTTTGATAATTCGTTTCCTTCAATTTTGATTGGACGACCTTCGCGAGTTTTTACTAATATAGAAGCGTAATCGTGCCCATCGTAAAATGTAGATGCATAGAAATTAGCAACACCTGGTGTTACTTCCTCTGGCTTTACTACATAAGGAATAGCTTGATTAACAGGAGTTTCACATGCTGCTAAAGCAACAGCCGCAGTTGAAAAACCCATTACTTTAAGAAAATCTCTACGAGAAGTTCCTTTAGCATCTTTTTCGTTTAAGTCGCCAGTTGGTAGTTCATGAGCGAACTCATTATTTTTTCTTTGTAAAAATTCAGGACTATCTGATAATTCAGACAAACCTTTCCAGTATTTTTTTGACATAGTCATTAAGTTATATTTCGTGTATTACCGGTTTTTTATCTTATTAATAGTGACATTTTCCACAATCAAGTCCACCAATTTTATCAACTGTAAACTTCACGTCATGTTGTCCTTTATATTTTTCTTTAAGTGCTTTATGTAGTTTGTCATAATAAGCATTTCCTTCCATAGCTACTTCTGTTTTACGATGACATTCTATACACCATTTCATAGTTAATGGAGCTTGCTGCTCTACAGTTGTCATTTTCTTAACATCACCATGGCAATTTGTACAATCTAATTTACCAACCACAACGTGTTGTTGGTGACTAAAGTAAACATGATCTGGTAAGTTATGTACTTTAATCCATTTTATTGGATTTTGAGGTTTATCATAAGTAGCTGTTTCGGTATTATAACCTGCAGCTTCATAAATTTTTGCAATTTCTGTTTCGCCATATTGAGGACCAGATGAGATTCCTTTATGACAATTCATACAAATATTAACAGTAGGAATTCCTGAATGACGAGATTTTTCTACTGTATAGTGGCAATACTGACAAGCAATTTCGTTATCTCCGGCATGTAATTTATGAGAGAATTTAATTGGTTGTTCTGGGTGATAACCTTCTTTGGTGTTCCAATCATAATACACACCTATTCTATAACAAGCATCCCAACAAGATTTCATTCCTATGAAGATTAAGATTAAAACAAACACTCCTACCAAACGACGATGACTACTAATCCACTCTTTAACTTCTTGCCAGAAAGTCAACTCTGGCTTTTCTGGAATATTATGTTGGCGGTTATAAGAATTTTGTAAAGATTGGCGAACACTTCTTAAAGCTCCAATTAATATTGCTATAACAACAATACTTCCTAATAGTAAATATAAAGGGTCGATGCCTTTTGATTTATCTTTAGATTCATCATCAGCTACAACAGCAGTTGTTGCTTTTGCTTCTGCTTTAGGAGCAGGTGGAGCCATAACATAAGCTACTAAGGCTTTTAACTCAGCTTCCGATAAAAATTCGAACTCTGACATTGCATCTACACCTCCGTTATCAGCAACTAATTTTTTAGCGTAAGCATCGCCACTTGTAATTAGATTATTGTTGTTTTGTATCCACTTAAACAACCATTGGTCAGCTGGTTTAGGAACACGATCAGCTACGCCAGCTAAGCCAGGACCAGTTAATTTTTGATCGGTTAATGTGTGACAAACAGCACAGTTTTGTTTAAATATTTTAGCTCCATCTTGTGCTTTTAAGCCGAAAGAAAAAGCAAAAAACATGAAAACCGCGCCAAATAAGGATTTTAAAGAGAAATGAGACATATGATTATGCATAGAATTATATCTGATTTTATATGTTTTAGGGCAGTTTAATGACACTTTAATGACAAAAAATCCCCGACAAAAATAATAGAAGAATGGATATGTAGGTCATTTTTTTTGTATTTTATTAACATTATACTCAATTTAAATTCATTCTAAATAAGAGTCTGCTTTTTAATTTTAACAATTTGAAAAAATTATCTTCATCAGATTTAGACAAACCTTTATTATTAGCAAATTAACTTCATTTTTACTGCGATAAAATTGTGTTTTTAAGAGCTGTATTTATTAAAAAACTTCTTTTGCTACTCGTCTGGTTACATCAGATGTTCCCATTGTGTAATAATGCAAGCAAGACACATCTGCTTTTTTAAGTTCTTTACTTTGTGCTACACACCATTCTACCCCTACTTCTTTAATTGCTTTGTCATCTTTACATTTTTCGAGTTCTACAAATAAATCTTGTGGTAAATCTATATGAAAAATTTTTGGGAGAGCAATTAATTGTGACTTAGAAGTTAAGATTTTTAGTCCTGGGATGATTGGCACATGAATATCGTTTTGACGACAAGTTTCTACAAAATAAAAAAACTTCTTATTATCAAAAAACATTTGTGTTACAATATAGTCGGCGCCCGCATCTACCTTTGCTTTCAGCCATTTCATATCGCTGTATAAATTTGGTGCTTCAAAATGTTTTTCAGGATATCCTGCTATACCCATACAAAAATTGGTAGGTGTAGCATCCTTCATCTCATCATCTAAATATACACCATTATTCATACCTTTAATTTGTTTTACCAAATCAATGGCATAATGATGTCCGCCTGGTTCAGGTACAAATTGCGACTCGGTTTTAATACTATCGCCACGTAATGCCAATACATTATCTATTCCTAAGAATTGCAAATCAATAAGAGCATTTTCAGTTTCCTCTCTGGTAAATCCTCCACAAATTATATGTGGTACAGCCTCCACATCATACTTATTCATAATGGCAGCACAAATACCCACTGTACCTGGGCGCTTACGGATACTTACTTTTTCTAGGTATCCACCTTCACGTTTTTTGTATATATATTCTTCGCGATGATAGGTTACATCAACAAATGCAGGTTTAAATTCCATTAATGGATCAATACTATCATAAATAGATTGAATGCTTTTTCCTTTAAGTGGAGGTAAAATTTCGATTGAGAATAACGTTTTTTTCGCAGATTTCAGATGTTCGGTAATTTTCATATAGAGTTTAAATAGGCTACAAATGTAAGTATATCGTAGTTATATTAAAACAATTCTTAGACTAAAATCGATATCCTACAGAAAGAGCTAACTTACATGCGTTTATTGGAAAGAATGGCGTTACAAAGTCGTTATAATAAGAGTAAGATGGTTTAAACCTACTTGGATTATTTTGTATATAATCATTAAAACGCATACCTACTCCTAATAATATAGACATATTAAAGTGTTGATGAAAGCGATATAAAAACCCATTTTCGAGTAACACATAATAGCGGTTTAGAACAAAGGCATGGTCAATTTCATAATTCGAAAAATTTTCTAAAATCCCATATTCTCTATAAATTCCATTAAATTGAGCAATACCAAAGTAGGTACCTATAAAATGTGTAATGGCTCTTTTTTTACTTGTATTATAACGTGTGCTAATACCTGTTTCTATTACTTTTTTAGTTAAATTTATTAGGTTTCCATATCTATTATTTAAATTCATGTCATTAAAAGTAGGGTTAGCATAGCCAATAACTACAGGTACACATAGTTGAATAAATGCGTTTGGAAATTCTCGTGTATAGCTCATGCTTAGCTCAGAATTAAAAAATCCTAAGGTGTTAATTGAAATTATATTTTTAGTACTAGTAAGTGTTTCCCATTTTTTTAGTTTAAGAGAGTCGGCGTATTGCGCTTTTCTTACATGCTCATTATTTGCTTCGAAGTAATAAGGTGTATAATAAGGCACTGGCGTATTAATCACTTCATGTATTCCATTTTGATAAATAATTAAAGCAACCTCATTTTTTAATATGGTAATGATGGGGCCATCTTGATAAGTATATAATTTATATTTAATCTCAAGAGGAGTAATTTCTATTATTTTGGTTTCTAATTTAGTATTATCCTTTTTATACAATATATCTTGCGCACATATTACATACGTCCAAAGAAACATTAAAATGGTTATATTACTTTTTATATTCAACTACTTATGTTTTATACCCTAAAAATAGGATAAATATTTTAATTCATATAATTTGCTCTACGATAATATATTTATAAATTTGGCTAACTTTTTTGAAACTATTTAAAACCCTAAACTTATGAGCAAAATAAAAGTAGCCAATCCGGTTGTAGAATTAGACGGAGATGAGATGACTCGTATCATCTGGAAATTTATTAAAGACAAATTAATTATTCCTTATTTAGATGTAGACATTAAGTACTACGATTTGGGTATGGAGTATCGTGATAAAACAGACGATCAAGTTACAATAGATGCGGCTGAAGCTATAAAAAAATATGGCGTAGGGATTAAGTGTGCTACTATTACACCTGACGAGGCACGCGTGAAAGAGTTTAACTTAAAACAAATGTGGAAATCACCTAATGGTACTATTCGTAACATTTTAGATGGTACAGTGTTTCGTGAGCCTATTGTTTGTAAAAATGTACCTCGATTAGTTAGTAATTGGACAGCTCCAATTATTGTTGGTCGTCATGCCTTTGGTGATCAATACCGTGCAACTGATATGGTATTAAAAGGTAAAGGTAAATTAACTATTACATTTACACCCGAAGGTGGCGGAGAACCAGTAACACACGAAGTATATAACTTTAAAGGCAATGGTGTAGCTATGGGTATGTATAATACCGAAGAGTCTATTCGTGGTTTTGCACATTCTTGTTTTAACATGGCATTAAGCAAAAAATGGCCTTTATATTTATCTACTAAAAATACCATTTTAAAAAAATACGATGGTTTCTTTAAAGATATCTTCCAAGAAATTTATGAGAAAGATTATAAGTCGAAATTTGAAGCAGCTGGTATTGTGTATGAGCACCGTTTAATTGATGATATGGTAGCCTCGGCTTTAAAATGGAATGGAAACTTTGTGTGGGCTTGTAAAAACTATGATGGCGATGTTCAGTCAGACTCAGTAGCACAAGGATTTGGTTCATTAGGATTAATGACATCGGTACTTGTTACACCAGATGGTAAAATTATGGAAGCAGAAGCTGCACATGGTACAGTTACACGCCACTACCGCGACCACCAAGCAGGAAAACCAACCTCTACTAATCCTATCGCTTCGATATTTGCGTGGACACGTGGCTTAGAGTTTCGTGGAAAATTAGATGGTAACCAAGAATTAATTAACTTTTGTCATGCCCTTGAACAAGTATGTATTGAAACTGTAGAGAGTTGAAAAATGACTAAAGACTTAGCTGTGTGTGCACATGGAAATAATGTAAAACATGGTGAACATTACTTATATACCGAAGAGTTTTTAGATGCTATTGATGTAAATTTAAAGAAAAAATTAGGTAAATAATTAAATATACATGAATCAGGAACTATTTAACAGAGTTGAGGAAGCCTTAAAAACTATTCGCCCCTATTTAGAGGCTGATGGTGGTGATGTAGAGTTAATAGATGTAGAAGACAATATCGCAAAATTGGAATTAAAGGGTGCTTGTAGTACTTGTAGCATGAGTCAAATGACAATGAAAGCTGGTATTGAAGAATCTATTAAAAGAGCGGTTCCTGAAATTATTGGTGTTAGAGCCATAAATATTTAATCATAGGTGATTGAAGTAAAATAAACGAGGCTAATTTATCAATTAGCCTCGTTTATTATTCTGCAGTTATACAAGCACATAAGTTTCTTTTACGATACTTTTGTCGTCAAAAGTATCCAAAACCGTTTTATTTTTCGGAAGGATATTTTTGTTTTCTGCACGCTTTCCTCCACCAAACAAAATCGCTGATTCAAATTATGCTATTCCGGTTAGCGCCATGGCATTTTAAAATTTCACGTAAAAATCAAATATTATCAAATGCGTTGGACTGAGCGAAGATTGTTCGGGCTGTTCGCGTAGCGATTCGAACA
>JADLER010000199.1 GCA_020846025.1 Bacteroidia bacterium
AAGTCTGTACAATACATTGGCATCATTCCTGGTTTATCAGCAATCCATTTTAAAGTTTGAGTTTCACCTGGCATAATTAATAACTCAGCATTATTTGCTCCTTTAATTGCAAATCCATGCGGAACATCCCAATCTTGTTCTAAGTTAGTTACATGGAAATAAACCTCATCGCCAACTTTAATACCTTCAATATTATCAGGGGCAAAGTGAGAGCGTACACAAGTCATATACACATGCACTTTATTTCCTTCTCTAACAACTTTTGATTCTTTTTCTCCTTTAGTTACATAAGGATGTTTGTTTTCATCAATTTTAAATAGTTTTAATGAATTTTTAGAAACAATATCTGCTGCAATTATTTGTGCATAATGAGGCTCTCCAATTGTTGGATAATCTAAAATCATTTCCATTTTATCTCCACTTATATCAAATAATTGCGCACTTTGTGATAACTCTGGACCAGTTGGTAAATAACGATCTTTTGTGATTTTATTATAAGCAATCATATATTTACCGTATGGTTTTTTAGTATCGCCACCAGCTACACATAAATGTCCAACGGAATAAAATGTAGGTACACGGTCAACAACGGTTAAGTCTTTTAAACTCCATTTTACAACTTCTGATGATACAAACATTGAAGTGTAACCAAAGCCTTTGTCATCAAACTCAGTATGAAGAGGCCCTAAACCTGGTTTTTTAACCTCACCATGCAATACTGCATCATATTTTAAAACCGGAACACCTTCATAATCTCCATCAAATGATTTTGATTCGATTGCTTTTAACATTTTTGAATAGCTAAAAACAGGAATTAATGCTGCTAATTTACCACTACCTACAATGTATTCACCTGTTGGGTCAACATCACAGCCGTGTGGAGATTTAGGACATGGCATCATAAAACATAAATCTGGGAAATCTTTTATGTTTAACACAGTAACTTCATTTTTAATTTCAGATGTAGCTGAATGTGTTTCGTCGCTATATTTATTATGGGCATACTTAACAGGCATTTTTTTACCTTTACCTGCTTTAATATATTCTTCGGCTTTTTTCCAGTTAACAGCCATAATAAAATCTTTATCTTTTTGCGAAGCGTTTACTTCTAATAATGTATTTGCTTGTTCTACATTATAACATGAGAAAAAGAACCAACCGTGCGAAACACCTTTACCAGCACGACTTAAATCAAAATTCATTCCAGGGCATTCTAATTGAAATGCAATATCTAAGTTTCCATCTTCTTTACCTACGCTAATAAAACTTAAATAGCCTTTAAAATTTTGTTTGTATGTGTTGATAGGAACATCTCCATTTGCATTATCTGGCGGAACACTAAAACGTGTACCAGCAACTAGGTATTCAGTGTTTTCAGTAATATAAGGTGAAGAGTGATTACCTGCACTATTAGGGATTTCTAAAATCTCTTCTGTTCTAAATGTTTTTAAGTTAATACGTGCAACACGAGGGGTGTTATTAGCATTACCAAAAGCCCATTGTCCATCATATTCACCATTAGTTTTCGACATTTGTACGTGATGTAAATCGTCCCAAGGAATAGACCCTTTTGAGGTATTTAACATTGGTTTAGTTTCTTCGCTATAACCCCATCCTTTTTCAGGGTCAACTGCAAAAACTGGTATTACACGAAGTAAACGACCACTTGGTATTCCATAAACACTCATTTGGCCACTAAATCCTCCGCTTACAAAATTGTAATATTCATCTAGTTTACCTGGTGCCACAAACGATTTTACGGCAGCATTTCCAGTTACTACATTTGCTGTATCTTTAGGCTTACAAGATTGTAAGGCAGCACCAGCAATTAACACGCCGCCTAAGGCGATATGCTTTAAATTATTTTTCATATATATTTTGTTTTATGTTTTATATTTATTTTACGCCGTCATTTTTGCGCATAAATTCTAAGATTTGACGCGACTCTTCATCAGTTAAATTTTGATTAGGCATACGCACTAAACACAATTCTAACATTGCTTGTGCTTCAGGGTCTTTATCTAACATTGGGTCAGGATTTGTTATAAAATTCATTATCCATTCTGGAGTTCTGCGTTTTGTAACATCTTTCCAACCTGGACCAACTAATTTTTCGTCGGTATATTTATGGCAAGATGCACATTTCACCCCTGCAGCAGTTTCTCCAGTAGTTGCCATAGCAGCATCTAATTTATCTGTTAATGCTAATGATTCTGCTGTATATTTACCTTCTCCACGTTTTGGGTCATATTCATTAGGATCAGGGGTGTTTGTTGCCGGTTGATCTTGTGTTGTTGAAGTTTGTGTTTCAGTTGATTTTTTTTCTCCACCACCACAGCTTATTAATAAGGCTGAAGTGAAAATTGTTGCAATGATTATTAAATTTTTCATGTTTTTAAATTTTATACAAATTTATACATATTTTTAGATTTCAAGTATGATTAAAGACATATATTCCACTAGATTATTATCACTTGGTTTTATGACAAAACTCAGTTTATAGTTTTAAGTTAGGTTTAAAACTATTGATAATATTGTTGTAATTTTTTGGAAATATAAAAGAAATTAAGGGCACTATTACTTATTAAAGTAAGTTAAGTGCCCTTAATTAAAAAATGGTTTAAAAAGTATTATGCTTTTTTTTCTGATTCAGTTTTAGCGTTTACATTTGATAAGGCTGTCATATCTCTATCAAAAAAGTATAACCCCCCTTTATCATCTCCAATTAGTTTTAATTTGTCAACTATTTGTCTTGCTAATGCTTCTTCTTCAATTTGTTCGCTTACGTACCATTGTAAGAAATTATGTGTTGTGTAATCTTTTTCTTTTAAAGTGATATCCACTAAGTTGTTTATTTCATTAGTTACTTTAACTTCATGCTTTAAAACCTCTTCAAACACAGCTTTAACAGACTTAAATGTAACCGGTGGTTGTTTTAATGCAGGAACAACACCATGGCCGCCACGTTCATTTACAAACTTAATTAATTTAATCATGTGCATTCTTTCTTCGTCTGCATGAACGTATAAAAACTGTGATACGCCATTTAACCCTTGAGTTTCTGCCCAACTAGCCATTGCTAAATAATATTGCGACGAAGATGCTTCTAATTCAATTTGTTTGTTTAATGCTTGAGTAACTTTATTTGATAACATAATTTAATTTTTAGTAAATATAAG
>JADLER010000200.1 GCA_020846025.1 Bacteroidia bacterium
ATTCGTGATGAAATTAATTTAAGAAAAGCTTCCTAAATTTATTGTATTATTATTTATAAAAAGAGTTGTGAAAATTTGCAACTCTTTTTTATTCAAAGCCCTCTGAAAAAAATTCTTTTAAACTAATATCCAACGCTTTTAATATTTTGACAAGCGTATTAAATTGGATATTGCCCCCAGTTTCATATTTACCGTATTGTGTGCGCCCAATATTATTTTCATAAGCAAAATATTCATAGTTTGTATAACCTCTTTTTATTCTCAGTTCCTTTATTCTTTTACCAAGCCTTTTCAAATACTCCTCTTCTTCTATGATATTTTTTTTAGAAGGTAATTTCTTTTTCATGTATCAAAACACGATAAAAAGCACTTTATTTGTTACCTATTATTAAGTACCTGTTTAAATGGGTATTTTTTTATATATTTGCTTTAATAGATTTAATACTAACCAAAAAATAAAAACGTATGAAACGACAAATTTTACTCTTTGCATTTACTGTCATTAGTACAATGCTATTTTCACAAGCTCCTGTGCCGATGGCTTTTGAAGAATGGAAAACAACACTAGGCACACAATATTTCTTTTACAAGAATGTTACAAAAACCGATGCTTACGGAAACATTTATGTGGCGGGTGCTACGTATAATAGTGCGGGGAACACTGATGTATTAATAGCAAAATACAATTCAGCAGGTGTTCAATTATGGATTCAGCAATATGCAGGGGCTGGCAATGGCCATGATTTTGCAGCAGGCATGGTAGTAACAGATACTTATGTTATTATTACTGGTGCAGTAACCACTAGTACAGCATCTCCAACAACTGATGTTATTACCATGAAGTATTCATCTGCGGGGGTTTTTCAATGGGCAACAACGTATAATGGAGCAGGAAATAATTTTGATAGTGGAAAACACGTTGTACTTGATGGTTCAGGAAATGTGTACATAACAGGAGGAAGCTATAATGCAAGCGGTGATATTGATTTTGTAACAATAAAATATGATGCTTCAGGGACTCAACAATGGGTTAGTACTTATGATTATACTTCTCATTTAGATGACTCTGCTATTAAAGTTGTAATTAGAGGCTCAAACTTAGTGGTTACTGGAGCTGTTACAAGTGCTGCTAATAGTTATAAGTATGCAACTTTAACCTATGCCCAATCTAATGGTTCGTTAACTGCGTCTAATGTTAGTACGGTTACAACAACTTCAAGCGTTACGGCTGTTACCGATTTAACATCTGATGGCGTTGGAAATATTTATGTTGTTGGGTCTAGTTTTGTTAGTGGGCAAGGATACAATTATTATGTGCAAAAATTAAGCAATACATTAGTTTCTGCTTGGACATATACTTATAACGGAGCAAGCAATTTGGATGATGTTACTCGTGCAGTTCAAGTTGATGCTTCTGGAAATGTTTATATTTCAGGTTACTCAACAAGTTCAACTCAAGGACGAGATATTGTAACAATGAAATTAAACTCTAGTGGCGTTCTTCAATGGACCCAAACTATTAATGGTGCTAGTAATGGAGATGATGAAGCTGCTGATATGATTTTAGATGCTTCTTCAAATTTATATTTAACTGGTTATCAAACGGTATCGGCTAATAATACAGATTTCTATACGATAAAATATAATTCTAGTGGCACCAAAATTTGGGACATTTTTACAGATGGAATTTCTTTAGATGACCAAGCAACGAATATCACACTAGATTCTTTAAATAATGTTATTGTTACGGGTCAACGTTCAACATCTCCCAACACCTATAATTTTATGACGGCTAAATATATTCAACAAGATGTTACAAATCCTGTTGATTTATTAAATCAACCTAGTAATCCTAATTTTGGCTATCATCAAAACAGAGGTCAATTACGAAATGATACAAATGGCGCTGCCTCTTCTGCGCTTTACTATACCTATAACCAGTACCCAAAAATATTTATTGAACAAAATGCTTACGATTACGTATTTGCTAAAACAGATACTATTATATCCGTAAATGATACACTAGAAAGAATACAAGTAGCTTTTTCTGGGGCAAATGCAAGCGCGAAGCCATACGGTTATAATCCTAAAACATATCCCTTAAATTATTTTTTAGGTCATGTAGGAGAGCCGATTACTAATGTGAGGGGTAATGACAGGATTGTAACACAAAACTTATATCCTAATATTGATTTACATTATTATAGTAATTCAAAAGGGCTTAAATACTATTTTGTTGTACGGGAAGGAGCCGATACAAAAAAAATAAACTTAAATATTACAGGGGCAAAATCTACTACTATTACATCAAACAACTTATTTATTGATGGCGAAATTGATGATGTAACCCTACAAAGACCATACGCCTATATGGTTAATGGCGCAGGTGTTACAACAACTCTATCAGCCGCTAGCTGGTATGCTGTAGGAAGTAATACATACGGTATTACAGTGCCAACCTATACAACATCGCAAACGTTAGTAATTGTCGTTGAAACCGTGCCTACTTCTGTTACGTCAAATCTCGACCCACAATTAGATTATTCAACCTATGTGGGAAGAACAGACAATGATGTTTTTAATGATATTAGAGTAGCATCTAATGGCGACCGATATGTAGTAGGTAATACCGATGGAGGGACTTTCCCAGTTTTTAAAGGTTTTTTTCCTTACAGTGGAGCCAGAGACGCCGTAGTTCTTCAGTACTCAGTTATTAAAGATTCTTTAGTATTTGCTAGTTTTTATGGTGGTGGTGGTGATGAACAAGGTAATTCTATTGATATTAATTCGTTGGGCGAAATATTTATTGCTGGTAAAACCAATGGTGCAGGTCCTGGAGGTATTCCTACCTATTCAGTAAGTGGGGCTAGTAATCAAACAAGTAACGGCAGTAGTTTTAATCCTTCGGGTGCAGACCCTAACGATGGTTTTATAGCAAGATTTGCTCCTAATGGTGGTGTTTTGACTTGGGCTAGATACTATGGTGGCTCACAAGAGGATTGGATAAACAGCATCTACATTGATAATTCAGATAATTTGTACTTTACTGGAATTGCTCGTTCAAATAATATACCTATGGTTTCAGCCGCTCAACCGAGTTTAAGTTCAGGTACAGCAAGTACAAATTATGATGCCATATTAGGTAAATTTAGCAGTACATTATCTCAAGTATTTTCTACCTACTTAGGTGGTGGTAGTTCCCTATTTTTAGCAACAAGGGATGAGGGTAGGGATATTACTGTTGATGGCTCAGGAAATGCCATTGTAGTAGGCACAACAGATGCTAGCAATTTTCCATGCAGTAACTCAACAGGTAATTCCAATACGTTTTTTGATAATACGCTTGGTGGCGGAAGAGATGGTTTTATTGCTCGATATTCTCCAACTGGTACTAAACAATTTGCTTCTTATTTTGGTGGTGCCAATACCTATGGTATTGATGAAATTACTCGTGTTAATTATAATGCTGTTAAAGACGAAATATATATAGCGGGGCAAAGTAACGATACAGTTTCTTTTCCTTATGTTAATTTGCCAGGTAGTTTTTTTCTTAAACGTAAAGCAACTAATGCTGCCTTTATAGCTTCTATGACTGGAAACCTTACAAAACAATGGTGTACTAATTATGGTAAAGCTGCTTCTAATTTCAGCGTAACAGGTCTTGCCTCTGATAATGCAGGTATTATTTACATGACGGGGCAGGCAAAAAGTAGCACACTTAATTATCCTTCAACCACACCAACATTAACGGTTTATCAAGATACCGTTCGTAGTGCAGACGATGGGTTTGTTGCTATTTTTAATCCTCAAAAAGACCTTTTTCACGCACACTATTTAGGAGGTACAGGCAACGACTATATAAATAATGCCTATGTAGGAACAAATAACAAGTTGTATGTTGTTGGTAACACAGGAAGTACAGATTATCCTATTGGGTACAATAATACAAATATAGCTTTTATAGATAGCACATTCGGAAATGGTCTGGGTCAAAATGATGGCTTCATTACCCGCTTTGATATGAGTACAATTCAGATTATTAGTGTAAAAGAAACATCTAAAGACGATTATTTACTTAGTGTTTATCCTAACCCAAGCACCAACGGATTTTTGTTAGAAATGAAAGACGATGAGTTAAAAAATGTACAAGCTAAGGTTTACAACATGACGGGGCAATTAATTGTTGAACAAAAAATTACGCAAACCCTCACAAAGTTCTATTGTGAAAGTTGGGCAAACGGCGTATATTTGATTAACGTTACTGCAAATGGTAAACTAAAAACATTTAAGCTCATAAAAAATTAATGTTAAAGAAATTAATCATATCCCTTAGTTTATATACTTGTGCCTGCTCCTTGCGGGCACAAGTTTGGACTAAGATTTTGGATAGCGTGCCTGGCTTTTTTCAAGTAACAACCCTTGTTAAAGATACAGTATCAAATGTCTTGTATCTTGGAGGGGAAATTAATACTGCAAACGATAAAGTTTCCAATGGTGTATTTAAATACAATGGTGTTTCTTTTGACCCATTAGGCTCTGGGATAGATGATAATCAAGGTTATACATTGGTTAAATCATTAGCAATATTTCAAAATAAACTCTATGTGTGTGGAACCTTTCATAAAACAGGTCCATATTGGTGTAATTATGTAGGTCGATGGAACGGTACAAGTTGGGATTCAGTAAACTTTAACCCTAATAAACCAGTTGGATGGAGTGATGTTTATAATAACGAATTATACGTATCTGGTTCTTTTGATACGGTAGCAGGGCAAGCGATTAAACACGTGGCAAAATTTGACGGCACAAATTGGCACGACCTCTCTTTTCCATACGCTGATAGAGTGGAAGCAATAAAAAACTATAAAGGCACATTATATGCTGCTAGTTATACAGGCGTATGGCAATATAAAAATAATACTTGGACCCATTTAGCAGATTGTGGTGGTGATATGTTTCGTGCTGTTTTCGGTATGGAGGTAATAGATAGCCTGCTTTATATGTACGGTCGTTTCAACTCTTTAGGAGGTGTTACCTCAAAAGGCATTGTAGCTTTTGATGGCGTTAAATGGTATGGATTAGGACAAGGTATGTCATATAGTGGCTATGAAGTAATTAATAATGTACAAAAAATTGATGGCAAAATATACATAACGGGAAACTTTGAAAACATTGAAGGAATAGGTTGTTCAACTGCAAACCAAAACACCAACTATGCCGTATTAGATAATAACCAATGGTGTATAAAAAGTCCTCCATTTGATAATGCTGCATTTGGTGTAGTAAAATATAACGGCGATCTTCACATTTATGGTGCTTTTACCAAATGTGGAACAGATACCATTTTTGGTTTTGCAAAATGGAACGGAGGCAATTCTAACATTGCATGCAGCAATACTTTTTCTATTACAAATACTTACGTTGGTATTAATGAAATATCAATAACCGATAATATTTCTATTTACCCCAACCCTACACCATCAATCATTAACATTGTAGATGAAAATAACCAATTACAAAACGCAACTATTCAAATTAAAAATTACCTAGGTCAGCTTGTTTACGCTTCTGCTTTTACTTCTCAAATTAATTTATCGAACCTTTC
>JADLER010000201.1 GCA_020846025.1 Bacteroidia bacterium
CAAAAGTGCAATGTATGATTTGCAATCACAGTTAGCTAATGAAGAAGTAAATGTTACTAATTCAAGAAATAATTATCAAATAGCCGTACTTAGTTTACAACAGCTATTAAATTTAGATACTTTGAAAAATTTCGAAATTGTACGACCAGATTTAAACATTGCCTCTAATGATTTAGAAAATTTAACTGTGCAAGGAATTTATGAAGTAGCATTAAAAAACCAACATTCTATTAAATCGTCTGAATATAGTTTAATGGCTGCCGAAAAGAATTTAGCAGTTGCTAAAGGTAGAGTTAGTCCAACATTATCGGCAACTGGAAGTTTGGGCACTGGAACCTCAGGATTAGATAAAAGAGTAGATGCAGTCAATATTGTTGGAGTAGAGCAAGCACCTTATTATACACAATCAGGTGAAGCGATTTATGCGCCTAAAACCGAATTGGTTACATCTCAAAAACCATTTGCTGACCAATTTAAAGATAATGTGAATAAGAGTGTTGGTTTAACTTTATCAATACCAATATTTAACGGTTTGCAAACCTATACAAGTATAAAAAATGCTCAATTAAATGCCTTAAATGCAAAATATTCGCAGCAACTTACCGAGCAAAATTTATATAAAACAATTGCACAATCGTATGCTAATGCAAAAGCAGCTTATGAGAAATTTAAAGCAAATAAACTAGCGGTTGAAGCAAATGAACAATCTTTTATTTATGCCGAACAGAAATATAATGTAGGTGCAATTAGTACATTTGATTATAATAATGCTAAAACAAGATTGCAAAATGCTCAAAATAATCTTACACAATCTAAATATGATTATATTTTCAAACTTAAGGTATTAGATTATTATCAAGGTAAAGAACTAAAATTTAACTAATAAATTAAAATTGATTTTTCAGTTTTGCTTATAAATTATTTTTAACTATCACTAAAAGTATATGAAACGTTTGTATTGGATTATTGGTTGTTGTATAGCAGTATTATTAATCGTTATTATTATAAAAGTTGTAGAAGGTGAACAGCCAATTGAGGTAACAATAGAAAAGGCAGAAGCTCGTAGTATTATTGAAACAGTTTCAGCTAATGGGAAAATACAACCTGAGGCAGAACTAAAAATCACCTCTGATGTATCTGGTGAAATTGTGGAGATGCTTGTAAAAGAAGGTGATCAAGTTAAAAAAGGGCAATTGTTATGCAGAATAAAACCAGACATTTACGAAAGTGCATTTGAGCGTGTGAATGCAAGTGTTAATAGTTCAAAAGCTAATTATAAAACAGCTATGGCTCAATTAGCTCAGGCACAAGCAAATCTGGCACAGGCTGATGCGGCTTATGTAAGAAATAAGAAATTATTTGACCAAAACGTGATTTCTCAACAAGAAATGGATGCTTCAAAAGCAAGCTATGAATCTGCTAAGGCAAATGTTGCTGGATTAATGGAAAGCTTAAAGGCATCAGATTTTAATGTTAAAAGTATGGAAGCTTCATTAAAAGAAGCTAATTCTAATTTGGACAAAACATTTATATATGCCCCTGTAGATGGAACAGTTTCAAAATTAAATGTTGAAAAAGGAGAAAGAGTAGTGGGTGTACAAGGATTACAAGGAACAGAAATCTTACGTTTAGCTAATCTTAATGAGATGGAAGCAAGTGTAGAGGTAAGTGAAAATGATATTATTAGAATTCATAAAAATGATACAAGTATTATTGAAGTTGATGCTTATAGTGGAAAGAAATTTAAAGGAATAGTTACCGAAATTGCCAACTCTGCAAATACAACTAGTTTATCTGTTGATCAGGTTACTAATTTTGTGGTAAAGATTAGGATTTTACAAGAGTCTTATGCTGATTTAATTACACCAACTAATTCTGCACCTTTTAGACCAGGGATGAGTACAAGTGTAGAGATTCAAACCATGCGAGCCTCTCAAGTTATTACAATTCCTATTCAATCTGTTACATCTCGCAATATGGATTCTACAAAAACTAAAAAACATGATGTTAGTGATGAAGGCGAGACTATGGTTGTTGATGAAAAGGAATTAAAGAAACAAACGAATAAAGATGAGATTAAAGAATGTGTTTTTGTAAATGATAATGGAATAGCAAAATTAGTATATGTAACAACGGGTGTTCAGGATAACGATTATATTGAAATTAAATCAGGTATTAAGATTGGGGATGAAGTAATCTCTGGTCCGTATGGAGCTATCTCTAAGATGATTCAGGATAAAAAGAAAATTAAAATTGTAGATAAAGACCAACTCTTTTTAGTTAAAAATTAATTTGGCTATTTTATTACATATTGAAAGTTCTTCAACTGTTTGTTCGGTTTCATTGGCTCAAACTAATCAATTAATAGCTTGTAGTGAATTGGATAATGGCTATTCACATGCCGAAAATTTACATTTGTTTATAAATAAATTATTAAAGGAGAATCAAATACATCCAAGTCAATTAAGTGCCATTGTCATATCTGCTGGTCCAGGTTCATATACTGGGCTACGTATTGGTTTTTCGGCTGCTAAAGGGTTAGCTTATGCTCTACAAATTCCTTTAATCTCATTAGATACTTTACAAATATTGACTCATGCAGTAATTAAGGATGTGCCAGATGACGCTTTACTATGTCCTATGATAGATGCTCGAAGAATGGAAGTGTATTTGGCATTATTTAATACTAAACTTAAAACATTAATACCAACTAAACCATTTATAGTTACAAGCGAAAGTTTAAAAGAACTAGCACAAATTAATAATGACATTTATTTCTTTGGTTCAGGCTTATCAAAATCAAAGCCGCTAATAAATGAATGCATACATCGTAGTTGTTATATTGAGCAGTTAAGTACATCGTCGCGATATATGATTGAATTAGGCTATGAAAAGTATGTGTTGAAGGATTTTGTAGATGTGGCCTATTCTGAACCTAACTATTTAAAAGATTTTCACTTCACAAGTTCTAAAAAATAAGATGTTACAAAAAGTAGCCTTTGTTATAAATCCAAGTGCAGGTGTTAAGAAGAAAATCAATATCATTGATTTTATAAAACAACATTTCTCTAGTAATATACCATCAGATTTTATAGTATGGGAAAATAAAGATGATTTTGAAGTTG
>JADLER010000202.1 GCA_020846025.1 Bacteroidia bacterium
AACGTTTAATTAATGAAGCCATTTTAAAATTTACCAATACCGAAATTGCATTTGTAGAAAGGCTAAATACCGAACAAATAGTGCATATACTTACAGAAAAAGAAAAACTAAACGACGAACAACTTAAAATTATGGGCGATTTACTATTTGAAAAGGCTGCCTATTATCAATTACTTAACCCTGTTAAAGAACAAGAAGCCATTAATTGTTATAAAAAAGCACTCCATATTTATTTATTTCTAAAAAATAATGCCACTTTAGCCTACTCACTTGATACACATTATAAAATTGAGATAATAGAAAAGATGGGAATATAGCTTAAATTAAAAAGCCCAATATTACTATTGAGCTTTGTTTTTTTCTTTCAGTCGGGGTGGCCAGACGACTGTTTGGCTCCCAATGTATTGCTAATCAAGTTTTTAAACGAAACAAAACCCAGTATAGTAACCGAATTAGTCCCAATTATTTTGACTTAAAAAATATTTGTTTGAACAAGAATTTAAAAGAACTTTTCTCTCGACAAAGGTAATACTATATAGTGAAAGTGCAACAAAATAGTTCAAAATAAATTAATCAATTAAGTATTTTTCTATTGTGAAAATATCAATTCCTGTGTAAGATGAGAACTCTCTAACGGTGACGAACTGGTGGCTGGATTTCTCAAAATGCTTTTTGATCTCATTTAAAAACTTCCGGGCATACCTCTCACTCTTTCCTGTTATCCTCATCACATCCTTTGGGTAAATACATGCCCGAACTGTTTTACTCATACTTTATCTATGCTTTATCTATGGGGTTGATATAGAGCAAAGATACCGAGATTACCAAGTACTCTTTTATACAAAATCGGCACAAAGTGCATCAAAGTGTACTGAGCGGAACCGCTCTATTGCCATTGGGGAAATACCGAAATATTTTTGTGTTGTCAAACAAAATTTATTCGCGATAAAGTGGCGTTTGATGTGTTGCAATACAAAAATTCAATCAATTATTAATTCAAAACCATTATAAAATGGCAAGGCAAAAAGGAATCATCAAGCTAAAAGGAAAAATCGGAGATATTTCCTTTTACAAAACGCAAGATGGCCATTTAGCCCGTGAAAAAGGGGGCGTAGATGCTGAACGCATTGCAAACGACCCTGCGTTCGTTAGAACGCGAGAAAACGGTGCTGAATTTGGAGCATCTGCAAGCTCAGGTAAAACCCTGAGAACTGCTCTTTTCGCAATGCTGCAAACTGCTTCGGACAACCGTGTAGTATCAAGGTTAACGAAAGTTATGACCGATATTAAGAACCTCGATGCTACTTCAGCTCGTGGAGAAAGAAATGTTGGTGTAGCTATTGCGTTACCGGCAGCCAAAGCATTGTTGAAGAATTTCAACTTCAATAAAAAAGCAATACTAGGAAGTATTTTGTTTCAACCTTACGTGGTAAACACCGGTACAGGTGTAATCACCATTAACGGTTTAGAGCCAATTAATCACATCAATTTTCCTGCAGGGGCTACGCATGTAACCTTTAAAGGTTCTTGGTTAAAATTGGACTTTGCGACCGGGTTGTACGATTTACAACTTAGTAACTCAGTCAATCTTCCGATTAATGCAGTAGCATCGAACGTGGTATTAACTCCGGCAGCTGTGCCAGCAGGTACAGGGACGGATTTGTACTTGTTACAAATGGAATTCTTCCAGGAAGTTAATGCCGTGCAGTATTCACTTAAAAATGGCGCTCACAACGCTTTATGCGTTGTGGAGATTGCATAAGGAGGTAAGCGTATGAATAAGCAGCAAAAAAATCCGGATGAGATGAACTACATTGAAAGGTGTACAGAACCAACACCGAAGTTTTTTAAAAGACTTCGTACTGTTGGTTTGATATTGGCTGCAGCAGGTGGTGTATTGGTGGCAGCACCAATTGCCTTACCTGCCGCAATCATCACCGCAGGTGGTTATCTTATTACTGCAGGTGCAGTAGCAACAGCAGTAAGTCAGGCCGCAGTGGAAGACTGCGGGACGAAAAAAAAGATTAGTAATCATTAAAATTAAAATCACATTGGAAAATACTTGTGCAAAGAACGAAGTAAAAAGCGATTTATTTGTTCGCGTGAAGGCTACGAAAGTGCCACGATACAAAGCTCCTGCTGAATTAGGCAAGTTAACAAGAATGATAAGCGTTGAGGTTAGCGAAGAGCAAACCGAAACAGCGGACATCCTTGATTTCAACATGCACATTCAAACTGTTGAAGGTGCAAAATTGACTAAGGCAGATGCCGGAATTGAAGGTAAATGTTAATCTTTTAGACAATACAAATGGAAAAAAGTGAAACAAGAACATCGAGCTTTGAGTTCGATATCAAAGTAAAAACCTTTAACAAGGATAAAGCTGAGTTGATTGATGCTATTGCAGCGAGTGCCAAGCTTAGCAAGGCAGATGCCGGACGAGAAGCCGAAATTGAGAACAGTAATGTTCGAACAATTGAGGATTGGGTAAGCATTAAGGTTGACCCTTGCCTTGGATCAATTGAAACTTGTGGATGTCCGCGCATTGAAATTCGCAGTAATGCGAAATTGACAAAAGCGGATTCGGGAAAGGTTGAAACTATAAATGAGTAATGAGATGGAAACAAAAGAACGTATCACTACCATTGATTTTGATATCAAAGTGAAAACCTTTAACAAGGACAAGGGAGAGTTGATTGATGCTATTGCTGCAGGGTCTAAACTTACAAAAGCCGATGCAGGGAAAAGCGCAGAGATTAGTGAAGAATTAATTGAAGTGCGCATTGAGCCAAGTGAGAATGGACAAGCTCCAAAGCTTGAAATTAAATCACACTCAAAATTAACCAAAGCTGATTCCTGTAGAACAGAATAAACATGTCTAATCATCATCACATAGAAAGTGGAACTATCCTGGGCACTGTTTCAGGAACGGTCTTAACCGTAGCGGTGAACATAGGTTCATCCGATGTTATAAAAACAGTTGTGCTGGCAGCTTTAGGAGCTGTGGTAAGTTTCAGTGTGTCTGTGTTGCTGAAATGGTTGGTCAGTCAGTTTAAAAAGAAGCAATAAGTCAAAGAGCATAAGAAAATTGTAAGGGTCGCCCCGAAGGGCGGCCCTTTATTTTTTGCCCCTGAAATATTTATAAAATAAAGATTTGCGCAAGTGCATTAAGTGATTTAATTGTGCTTGCAAATTGGTTTGAAGCGCCTCAATTTGCGCTAAAGCCGCCTGAACATCAGAAAATGAACGGTTGCCGGTATTAACTGAGTTTAAAGTTTCCTCTAAAACATCAATAACATCCCCTAAACGCACGTACTCGATTACTGAGCCCTTCAAGTGCGGACGAAAAAAACGAAGCTCCCAAAGCCCTAAAAGCATGAAATAATAGAAATCCCTTTCCTGTTCATCATCTGCCAGGAAAACAAAAGAATTGCATACATAATGCCTAAAGGGTTTGCCTGAGTTAAGCCCTTTGTTTAAAATAAAAAAGTGTGGTTGGTGGTACATTGTGCCTGATTTGTGGGTTTTGATTTTTGATTTAAGCATAGCTTGAGCATTAAAAATTTATGCTTCGCTGCGCTTCGCTCAATAATTTTTAAAAGAGAAAAGAAAAAAAACTGAAAAAAAGAAAAAAGAAAGCCGAATAAAGGGGGCTGTATGGACAGGGCTGTCAAGGTTTTTGCAAAAAAAATACTACCCGTTGCGGCAAAATAAATTAAGCTATACCCTAATTTATGCCGCAAAAGGTGTGGAGATTTTTTTTGCAAAATTCATCTTGACCTTGATAGCCCTGATGTGCTGGCATGTGCGTACAGCCCCAACTTTGCTTTGTTTTTTATTTTTTAGTATCAGGATTATTGAGAAAGTTCTCTATGATTGAAATGATTACCTCGGGATTGAAGGTCTTTTTGTTAAGGCTTGTAATTTCTCCTAAATATTCACCATGACCACCAGGCAGAATTGTCAAATCACATTTTGGAATTATACGTGACATTGCAACAATGTGTTCAGAAGTTGCAACATCAGAACTGCCGTTAATTAAAATTACAGGGCAACTAATAGATTTGATTGCATCATCTGAAAAATCAGAAAAGTTATTCATTCTATCAGCGCAACGCTGATACATTAAATGTAATTTGGTTGTATCTGAATTAACTTTTAGAAACGCTATTTTGTATTCTTGCGGCATTTGCTCAAATGTACCATTCTTCATAAACTCCCAAAATTGAGGAAATGTACCATTGCGTTTTAATAGAACTGAGCCAGCAATAATTTTATTGCACATTTCAGGATGACGAATTGCCATTTGCAAAGCAGTATTGCCACCATTACTAAAACCAAAAACACTTGCCTTTGATATGTTAAGCTGTTTTAGAAGAGTAAATACATCATCTGCATCTTGCTCAAACGAAATCGGAGTACCTCTGTCAGATGTTCGACCATGTGCTTGTAGTTCTACTGCAATAATCTTATACTTTTTTGAAAGTATAGGAATTAAACGACCGAAGGTTGTTTCGATAGTAGAACCACCTCCATGAATTAAAACTAATGGTTCTCCAGCTCCATGTATTTCATAGTACATCTTTAAACCGTTAATATCAGCGAATGCACTAGTATAATTCAAGGCCGTTGTATCGGTATTTTTCATAGCATCTGTGTTTAAGTTCACATCCTTTTTATTTTCACACGAAATAAAGAATAAAGAGGAAATTGTATATAGAATTAGCTTTTTCATTTTTAGTTGAAATTTAGATGAGCTTGCATTTTACTTAGCATTTGTAGCCAGCTTGGATATGCTCCTGTTTTTTGAGCTAGTTCTTTTGAAACAGTTTGATGTAATCTTAAAACTGTTTTTCCATTATCATCGGAGAATGTAACCGTAACTATTGTTGAACCTGGCCAATTAGGGTCCATTCCTATTGATGCAGGATCTATCGGATTTCCATTTTCACCTGCATTGACCATGGTGAAAACAATTTTCTCATTAGGAATAATCTCTTTGTACTCTCCGATGCACCAACAATCACCAAATTGTGGATTAGATACACAGGAATGAAATTTCCCACCTTCTTTGATTTGAAGTTTTACGAAAGAAATTGTACAACCATCCGGAGCGAACCATTGTATTAATTTCTTTGCATCTGTCCATGCGCTAAATACTCTTTCACGACTTGCATCGAATGTTTCTTCTATATAAACATCCTGAGGATTATTTTTTTCCATGACTATTTATTTAAGTTTTTACGTTTGTTTGATTTTACCCCTTTAGAATTTTTTGTTAGCTGTAATTCTTCCTTTTCTAAGAATTTCCTTAATGAATTGAATCGACCAGTCCATAGTTTATGATATTGCTGAATCCACTCATGTACTTCATTCAATTTTTCCAGTTTCGCTTCACAGAACCGTTCTCTACCCTGCTGCTTAATGTTTAGTAAATCACATTCAGCAAGAATTTTCAAATGCAGTGAAATTGCCTGACGACTCATGTCAAAGTTTTCGGCAATGGTATTTACATTAACAGGTTTAGTGGCAATCATATCAATTATAGCCCTACGTGTTGGGTCGGCAATTGCCTGAAAAACATCTCTTCTAGCTTCCATAATGCGCAAGTATTTACTTGCAAATATATACGCAAGCATTTACTTGCGCAAGAAAAATCGAAAATATTTTTAATTAACTGCCTGTGGAGGGTTTAATTGTATAGAATTAAGGATGATTTATAGTGCGTTGAAGGTTATAGCGCCTGCGGCAAGCGTTGGGAGAGTGGCTGCAAAAAGTGGAATGAAGTGAGGTGCATCCGGAACGGTGCGCTTAACGAAATGAAACGGTTTGCGGACACTGTGCAGCGTAGCGAGCCGTCCTGCGAGTGGAGCCGAGGGTGGGAGACCGGGAGCAGCGACCTAAGAAGCTGCGGGGGCGACCTATGTTGTAAACACAAGGGGCTGGCGAAGTTTTTGTTTTGTGTGTTGGATGATTTGCTTTTGCTATGGTAGTGCGCAGAAAAGCAAATTGCAGGTACAAAAACTGTGACAGCCCCGCAGCCCAAGGCGACCAGCAGGCGAGCAAAATTATGGGCAGCCGGCATTAAATAAAGCGACTGAAATGAATGAAGCGAAACGCTGCCCAGTGTAGCGGGCAGAAAGTGGAGTGAAATGAATGAAGTGGCTTTATTTAATGCAGGAGGCTGCCGTGACGAAGCTCGTGCAAACTGCAAAAAGCGTGACAATACTTTTAACCCGTTGAGTAGCGAAATGCAATGAGCAGCGAAACGGGCAACACAGCTTTTGCTTAATACCTTTAAAAACTTATACTAAAAGCAAATGCTGTGTTGGTTTGGCGCGACTTTTTGCTTTGCACAAGCTGAGGAACACCTTATAACCTGTGGGGGGCTTTGTGCAAGGAGTTATTAATTACTAAAGACAATTAAATAGATATTCGTAAACAAATCTTGCACTGGCGTAAGAAGCATAATCTTGATAATCGTCATCCTTTTCGGCATCACCAAAATCACTTACTGCTTTTACAAAAACAGGAGTTGTTCCTTTATGAAATTGCGCTGCCTTGTAAATACCGTAGCCTTCCATATCAATGCCAATTAGTTTTCTGTCATTTTCAAGAAGTTTGGTAAGGTAATTTTTACTGGTTAACAGATAAGGACCTGAACCAACTGAATCAAATTTTACTTCTAATTGTGTATTTGGCTTTTTGCCTTTAAAGTCGTTGTATATATTAGAAAGAATTGTTTTATTATTGGAGAACTCCGTAAGACGTGTAACTATTCCCTGATCTGTTGTAAGACATTTCATATCGGGTTTAAAATTAAAACTGCCATCAGCATTATCTAATATTTTACCTGATTCATAATCCCAAACTTGTTTTGCAACAATTACACCGCCTAAATTAACGCCTGCTGATTTTAAACCCGCACAAATACCTGTCATAAATAACAATGATGGAGAAAATAAGGAAATTACTTTTGAAGCAACTGCTGATGCTGCTTGCATCCCCATATCATTAATACAACAAGCAATTATTTTAATGTTATTACTGTTTTTTGTATTTAATGTAAATTTATAATAGACAAGAGGGTCATTTGCAACCGGAAAAGAAACCCATGTACATATCTGTTTTAATTGTTCAAATTCTTTATTTAATGCTGTAATAATAGCTACATCAAACTTATTTTCGGTTTCAATGAATTCTTTGTATTCCTTTTTAGTCTTCTGTAAATAGAATACTTTGCTTTTAAGTTTATCTTTCCAATCGTTATTTTGTAAACTGAAATTGACCAAATTCCAAAGTTTATCTTCAAAATCCTGAGCCGAATCTTTAAAGGCCTGGTCATATTCTGTTAATCCAATAATATGAAGAGGTATGTTTATATTTGGATTATAATAAATTTCATCCAAGAATTTAGTACCTGATTCAGCAGATGGTGTATCATCCTCGTTAAACGGCAGAACAAGATCTAATAGCAATAAATCGTATCTATTACCAGTTAAATATTCTCGACCACTATTAACTGTATCTGCACAATCAATATCAGCATCCGAAACATTGCATTCCTTTTCTAAAAAATCGAGGACACTTCTCAACTTCTCAACGCTATCATCAATTATTCATATTTTTATCATAATAGTTTTTCTATAAATTGTTTTAAATCATTCATCCATTTGTTATCCATGTGAGAAAAGAAAACATAACCTTGATAGTTTTCCGGAAACTCCTCCTTAAGAGATGTATTTAAATCTTTGATTTTTGTGCCATCTTGAAAATTTTCATACATGGTTACTACTACTACTCTAGTTTCGATTTCTCTTAAATACATTTGAGTTAAAATGCTTTTTCCTGCTAAAGGAGCTGGGTCACCACCTGCTTCATGTGCAGAAATATCATAATTCTGCATACTCATATCTAACAGTACTAAATCATAATTTGCATGGTTTTCATCGATTTCCTCAAAACCTCCATGAAATGAAGTGCGAATAGTTAATTCAATATCGGAAAATTCTTCTTCAAGAAAAGCTTTTATCTTTTCCATTTTGTATTGATCATCTTCTATGAATAGTATTCTTTTCATGCTATTAAGTGGGTGTAATTGATTTTAGCAGTTACTCTAAATTTATTGTCATCCATTCGGAAATAAATATTGTTTTGTTCACAGCGAAGATCATCTTTAACAGTCTTCAAAGCCTTCATAATTCCAGATTTACCTTCGGTAATTAATTTAATACCATCAACCTGTACTTCATTACCAACATATTCTATAGGAATTTCACTATCTGGGCTAATGTTACCATTTTCAAATACCATAATAATGTTATCGCCTTCTTGGGTAATAGAAATTGAACAAGGTATGTTATTACCCGAAGTATGTTTGAGAATATTCTCAATGAAAATACGAATGAAATCATTAAAATGCTCATAATACTCCCCTTTAATAAGTGGAGTAAATGCATAAGTTGAATTAACCTGAAGCCCCTTTAACGGATGCGCTCTTTGTACGTTAATACAAATAATATCCATTAACATTTGAAGCTGGAAATCACTATGAGTTTTACCTGAGCGTTTAAACCATGATGCAATCTTGTCTATTTTTGTTTGAATGTTTGTAGAACAAGTTGTTAATGCTGTAAAAATTTCAGGCATTTTGTCTTTACCAAGCATTTTTCTTAGACTTGCATCAAACTCATTCATTAAATCAACAAATTCCGTTTTTATTTCATCTTGAAGGATGGTACGGATTTTTTCTAAATTTTCATCCGTTCTTTCCCATAGAATTTCAAGTATTTTCTTACAAAATGCTTTGTAGTTCTCCTCATAAAATAGAGTTATCGAATATGTTGTAAGGTCTTCTAAAGAGAATTCATAATCAAACCATCCGTTTTCGTGTTCACCATTTAAGCTAATTTGAATGTTCTCTTTTATTATCTTATTGATTAACGTATCAATTTTAGAAGAGAAATCAGTAATCAATTGAATTAGTTTGTTCTTTTCCTCTTGTGATAATTTAGGATTATTTAGCCAAAATGAATTAGGCTCGTATCTGTCCTTTAATTTGTTTTTGAAAAATATTAGATTATTTCTTTCCAACTCGGGACGAAGCTCACCTAACAAAACTCCGTGTCGAATTCTGGTACTTAAGTATGTTACTATACCAAATTTTGAGAACAGGAATTTTTCACGAATAACAGAGAAGACATTATAAAAAGCATCAATATCAGCGTGCTTTGAATACTCGATTTCGTTTTGCGAGTATTCCATATCTCCCTTTTTATCAAGGAATCTTAATTCATTTTTATTGATGGTTAAAATCTTCAAGTTTTTCAAAACCAAACCTGCAAGAGTAACGTATCGGTTATAAAGACCTTCATACTCATCTAAATCTTTATTTAATATTGCCTGGTCATTAGCATAGATTTTACTTTCATCAAGCTTTTGAGTACCTTCATGAATAATAAGTTCGTTTGTTAACAAATTAAGTTCCTGACTGTAATTCTCCTTATTGGTGACAAAATGTGTTGCCAAATAATTACAGATATTAATTCTTTCGTCAAGACGTTTTTTGGTTGTATTCAGGTGTTTGTAATACTTTAATGTTTCATTGTTGCAACTGTAAAAATAAAACAATTCGGTGTAGCGATTTATTTCAAATTCAGGATGATTAAAATAATCAGATGGGAACGTAACTCCTTTGCTCTTACAAAACATTTCTATTGCAAAACTTTTCTCATTTTCATCATTTGAAACAAGTGAGACAAAAAGAGGTAAATAAATATTATTTTGAATTATTTTGAAGCGGCCTTTTTTAAGTGCTTTATGTACACCACTCGCATCGATTTTATAAACCCAAAATGGATTTTGAATAACAGAATCAACATACCATTTAATAGCCTCATCATATCTTTCGGTTTGGCTAAGAATACGGAAAATGTAATCAATAGATGCTTCGAGCACCGGAGGAGTAGTTTGGTTGCTGTTGTATATTTTCTCCCAAAGAGCTAAAGATTCATCATACTTCTTGCTGTTAAATAACAATTTTGCGGAGTCAATTTCGAATTTAGTTTTATCAATACCCTCTACTTCTTCAATTGCACCACTCAATAATTTTTTTCGATAATTTACCGAAATAGAATTGAAGGTTTTACTCACTATCTTATCTAGAACTTTATCTAAAATTTCAGGTTTTTCAGCAAATAACTCAGCAACTATAGGATCTGCCTTTTTACCTGCTAAATACATGTAGTTAAGATTACATTTAATGTTTTGCTCAACTTTTATATAGGTATTTAAACCATAACTAATATCGAAACTATCAATGTTTTTTACAGTTTGGTAAAGACTATATAAGGCTTCTGATGGATTAGTTGTGCGCTTGTATATCTTATAAATATTATCTGCTATTTCATTTACAAGGCAGGGATTTGAAACTAACGGTTCGAAATTTTTATTATTTAGTACTAAAGAACGGGAATATAAATTGATTAGATTAAAATCAACATCACCCGAACTCATTTGAGTTTTGATTAAAGTGCATGCCTCATCATAAAGACCAGAATAATACAAATCAACTATTTTTAGATAATTTTGGTCGAAGAAAGCAAGGTCTTTAAAATTATCATCGAAAAATAAATTTATTGTTCCAAAAAGATCGTCATAAATACGCTTTCCTATATATTTTATTTTTGGAACCAAGTGTTCGGTAGAAATGCCATTTGCCAGGCAGTAAATAATTGCTCTGCGAAATGTGAGGTATCTATCAGTAATTGAATTAACATAGTCAAAACCTAATACATCCTTTATTTCTGTGTACTCAAGTTGCTCAAAAAAGTTTAATTGAAAATTATAGTAATCTTTATTTGATTGATTTAAGTTAGAGCGAACATTATTTAATGAACTCCTTACATCATTATCATAACGATAAGCTGATAGTCTTCTTTCTGATCGCTGAGAATGAAAATTAATAAGCGAGGTTGTAAAAACACCTTCGGTGTTTTTTTCCAGTATTTCTGTTTGGAGTAATTTGGCTTTTGATTGGTTAGCCGTGTACTCGAAAATTAAAAACTTTGCTGATATAGCCCATATAGAATGCCCGATAGTTTTCTCTGCCTTTTCTACTGCTTCTAATGCCTTTGTGTAATTGCCCAACAGAAAATGATTTTCGAAATCTTTCTTATAATTTAAAAAGAGACTAATTTCAGTTCTGTATTTACGTCCAGCAAGAATAAACCAATCTATTTCCATTAAAAAATCGTCCGCAAAAAAATTACTTTTTGATGCGCCTAATTTTTCAACTTCGTTTGGAATTGGATTACCATAGATGTATTTATTAAAAGCTAATGATACATCGGAAAGCTTGTCAACCGTTTGACATTTTGCCTGAAAATGTAATGAGTTTTTTAATTGGTATATACCATTTTTAAAGTTCTTCTTTTTGCCACCTGCAGTTAAAATGTGCCCAAGATTATTGTGTACAATATTTTCAATGCTTTTTGCCATTATTACATACTATTCTTCTCTTTCTTTTAAATTTTCTAATTCTTCAACTAACTGGTAAACTGTAGTACAAGGATTTTGGTTTGCATAATTGCGTCTACCCATATATGTCCGCTCTAGTCTTTTTGCATTTCTGATGGCAGCATTTTGGTCTCCATATTGTTGCAATAAAGAATACATTTCCGTACTGTTTTTTTCGTAATGATAACCTACAAGGCCTTTTGCTCTAAAATTATTTTCTATTAATCTTTGATAGTCAGCTCTACTTATACCGGTATTATAATAATGGAAATGCAATAAGTACCATAACTCAAATGCTTCATTACTCCATGCGCAGTCAACCTTAGGTCGGTTTCTTATACACGTATTTATTGCTGTATTAAATGATGTAGGTGTAAAACTATCCCTATCAAATACAACCCAAAGTTTATCAACTGTTCTTCTTGTTTCAGTTTCCCATTCCGTTCTTAGTTGCATAGCTTTTCTCACCAATGATGACGTATTGTGACCTGTGCCAACTATTCTAAATTCACAAACTTCTAAAACTCCTTTTGGTAAACTATCCTTTAAAGCTTTAAAATAATTTGGTTCAGTTTTTTCACCTTCGCAAACGATAAGAATATACTTGCGTTTAGGTTTTGAGTTAACTACACGCGAAGTTTCCTTCCTTTGCAACCTTTTAAGAACTGAATTGTCTATTTTTACTTTTCTTGCCATTTGCGTAAAAGATTAGAAAGGTTACCTATGTATGGTACAGCACCGTATCTGCCAGCTATATAATCACTCTCAAATGATCTATCTTTACGAACTTTGGCCCCATTTTCTTCCTTATATTCAACCAAAGAATATAAATCCGATGCACCATATTGGTCTTTTTCCAAAAAGTAGATTTGATCCCTACGATAGTTACCGTATTCAAATAGATTTGTATCATGCGTTGTGAAAATTAATTGAGCATTGTTAGGGTTATACTCATTTGAATTAAACAGCCGTGTGATTGCTAATGTAAGCAATGGATGTAAACTTGCATCCAATTCATCAACTACTAAAACCCCTCCAGAAATTAAAACATTGAATACAGGGCCTGAAATATTGAAAACTTTGTTTGTACCTGCAGATTCTTGTTCACGCATATTAAATTCAACAAGCTTAACTACTTCATTTTTTTCATTGTATTTTTTATGAAGTGTTCTAATGTCAAATTTGAAATGATCTTCCAAATCTTTAACCATTAATTTCATTATGTGTTCCGGGATATCATCCGGTAATTCTTTAGGATCAAATTTTTTACGTTCAATCATTACATCATCAAAACCTAAGTCTAGCTTCTTATAAAAATCAATCAAAGGATTTTGCTTGATTTTTTTATCGAACATTTTAAAAGTAGCAAGTTCGTAATGTTCGTGACTTAATCCTGAAATTGTAATAAACCTATTAAACCACTTCATTATTTTTTTTGCTGTTGAGCCATTAAATTGATCTACAACGGTTAGAAACAAAGCATTGCTTCGTGTTTTCGATTCTAAATTTTGACCTTCTTTAAACACATCCATTACTTCAATACCGTCTTTCTCTCTAATAAAGAGTGGTTTTTCTGTGTTTTTCTTTGCAGCAAATAACCATTCCGTTATAACCGTTTTATTATTTACTTCAAACCCATAACGATACCTTGTACCATCAATTTGGCAAAGAACTTCAAAATGCGAAGGCTTGTCATCCGTAGAAGTGCTAAGTAAAAAGGGGGTTACATTTAGGCCTTTTGCTGAAGTTTGATTAAATGAGAACAGGACTAAGCGCCTCATTGTGCTCATTGCACGAATTAAATTACTTTTTCCGCTTGCATTTGGCCCGTAAATAACTGCACCTTTAAGTAAAGACACTCTTTCAGTCTCAATTGTGTTTGTTTCACGAAAGTCTGAAATACTTGCCGCAACAAGGTTTAGCGTCTTTTTTTCTTTGAAAGATAGGTAATTACCTACGCTGAATTCTAAAAGCATAATTTTCGTTTTATGAGAATATTTCTCAAAAATATGTATAATTAATGAAAGTGTTATTGAAAAATGAGAAATATTCTCATATTTTAACTTTTTGTCACATTAATAATTGTTTATCAATCAATTAATCTTTATGAATCCTTCATTAAAAACTCTCCCTTCACCAACCATGAAACACCAAAAGCCATGATAGCTATAGTTTCGAGCCAAAAAACAGGTTTAAGGACGAGTAATGAGGTGGTAACGGTTTCCGGCAGAGCGAAGAAGATGATGAGTAAGCCAATACAGGCTAACATTATTAGGCCGGAAATGCGATAAATTTTGTTCCTGATGAGCTTTTGGGGCGTTGGGGTGCTTTCGCCTTTTGTAAAAAGGAACAAACTCATAAATGCTAAAGAAAGCAGAAATAGGCCTGCTGAAATTAAGTGAATTGTACCAATCAAATCTGGAATAAATCTTGAACATTCAATGTTGCATGGCAACATTGGAACTTTGAATGTGGTTGGCAACAATGCCAGCATTAAACCGAATATTCCTGCAAGGAATGTGAGGACACGATCTACAATATCATAGCCCTTGTAGGAAAGCAGAAAAATTGAAAGTGCACACATGTAGCCAACAAACACATCACGCATGATGGTATGGTAGTAGTTACTAATTGAAGGTTGTATGTAACAACATGCCGAAAGAATAATAGGGACAAGCAAAAGTATAATCGGTAAGAAAAAACCAAGAATACCAATGAGCTTACGTACCGTAAGGTACGATAACACTAGTTTGTTTTCTTTTTCGAGTTGCTCGTATTCACGAGGGTTTTCAATTTGACCTTTGCCACCGAATACTGTTTTTAGTTTGCAAAGGAATTCGCAAAATTTTGATTCATTTCTGTTTTTCATGATTTTGTTTTTTTTAGTTGTTTTTATTTCATAAAAGCTTTCGCACCCGCTGGCTCAAAAGCCCACAGGGCTTTTGCCCTATTTTCTTTTGTCTTTAGTTGTTTTTTCAAATGAAATAAGGTTCATCATTTCCCTAAGGCGAGAGCGAACGCGATTGCCGTATTGTTCTTCGATTTCGGAAGCTGAGAGATTTGTCGTGAGATGAGTAAGAAGCTTGCGACTTACGAATAGATCATATCTGCTAAGGATAATTTCTGCCATTACATTGCATTCGTTACCGAAGTATTTTAAGTTATTTTCTGTTCCTAAATCATCAAAGCACAATGTTTGTGGCTCGTGGCTTCGAAAGCTATTGCGGCTGTATTTGTGTATGGTTTCGTAACCGTGTTGTATGAATTCAAAGCTTACATCGCGACAGGATTTAAGAATGAATCTTTCTTGTGGTTGTTGAAAGAAGCGCATCAATGACATTAAGGTGGTTTTGCCACAACCAACTGGACCGGTAAGTAAAATGCCTTTATTAATATTAATGTTAAGTTGCGAAGCAACCGAAACATCACGTAGAAAATAACAAAGCAGCTTGCGAAGCAACGCTTTATCTTCTTCTTGTATATTAAACTGTTTACCATACTGTTCCTTTCCCTTATTTTGAAGCCATGTAAGAGCTTTATCATAATCATAATGGTTCGTAATAGTCTTTTCCTGCTGTTGCGTGGAGTTTTCCTGCTCTTCCTTTTTCTGCTTTGCCATTATTAAATTTTTCAGAGTTTAACATCCAATTACGAGCTGCGGCTCGCCAGTTCTTCATCGGTGATTTTCCACCTACTAACCAACCGTTACTCTCATAGTGATTGAAAAACTTTTCACCCTCAACTGTTGGCCATTGCTTTTCGGTAAAATAAGCTGCAATGCTTTTGGAAGTTGGTTTAGTGGCAACGCCTGAATTGATACTCTTTTTATTTTTCTTTTGGCGCAACTTTTCTTTTTGTTTTTTTGAGTCGTCATCTGAAATTGATTTTTTAATTATTACTTTATTTTGTGTGGGCTTGTTGCCCTTTAAATTGTTTGTACTGTTTAGTTTGTTTGTATTGTTTATAGAAGGTATCACTTGCGTTTCACCTGCTTTACCAGTAGCTTTTTTACCAGTTTTATTATTGCCTTTATCAGTAGATATATCAGAGCCATTATTATTACTATTATCAATTGTGGTTATGGTGTTTTGGTTTTGATGCTGCTTCGCTGTATTAAAATTGTACAGGTAAACCTGTGAACCTTTTTGTGGATTGAATGAAGGGATGTATTGTATGTATTTCCATTTATCCAATTCTTTCATGCATCGGATGTATGTGTTTACCGAACCAATTTTAGAACTCCGCATTAATTCATCACGACTGATTGAAATGGGATTGCGAAACCTTGCCATGTTCCAATACTGAAATAAACTGAAATACAAACTCACATGAAATGGCGTTAGCCTTTCATCTTCACAAATTTTCTCGAAGGCTTTGTTTAAGTGAAGAATGTAGTTCATTTGCCATTTCGTGCGATAAATGGATTTTTAGTTTTGTTCTCTTCCATGAGTTTTACAATATCATCGTACTTGTAAAACATGAGGCCTCCGATTTGCGTAAATGCAATTGTGCCATTAACACGCATGTTTTGCAGTTTGCCGGGCGAGATGCCTAAAAGTTTTCTTACCTCGTAAGATTTAAGCCATTCTTTTTGCGCTAATGTGCTGCCTTTTGGTTTTAGGATTTGACGGATTTCGTTTATGACCTCTGTTTTGAATGCATTGAGATCATCCTTTGTGATTAATTCTACTGCCATATATTATGATTTGATTTATTGATGGGGCAAAAAGAAGAAATGATGGGGATAAAAAACAGTTGCAGGGGTTGTGCAACCCCAGTTAATGATTTGTAAAACAGTATTTTATTGAAATAAAAAAGTTGAGGGTAAAAACATAGAGGTTATAAATTAGAGGGATTTGACTATCTTTGTTAGAGAAAGAATTGAAATAACATATTATAGCGAATAGCTATTTTTTAGGGAATCAGAAAACCGCCAGACTTCTAATTTAACCCCGGTAAGAATAGACTAATCGCTCACGCATGCGTGGGCTTTAGTTTTCTTGGGGTTAAGGCGCCTGGCGGTGCCTCTGATTCTGGTTAATTAAATGTCCCACGCTACTTTTTTGTAGCCGGGCAGAACAAAAAAGATGACAGAGGAAATGCCTAAAATAGAAGTAGAAGACGAATTGCAACGCTTTATGGTGTTGCATAATTTTACAGACATTGAGCAAATAAAAAAGCTCTCTGTAGAGGAGCTTTTGAAAATGGATGGGATTGGTTGGAGGATGCTATATTACATCAAAAATTAATTTTTTTTTGCCGCTTTTTTCGCTGTTTTTTTTGCAGCTTTTTTAGGAGCCGCTTTTTTTACACTTGATTTTTTAGCAATTTTTCTAGCTGATGTTTTTTTAAACGTAGGCTGATTAGAATTATTTTGTGAAGAGCGTTGTAGTGAAGCTGCAAATACTTTTCTTACACCATTGGAACGGTTTCTTTCTCTTGATGAAGTTCTTCCAGAATCAACTGCATTAACTCTCACGGTATGTATTGCCGTCTGTAAAACTTGATTGGAAAATAACGCAGCAAGTCTACTAAATGTAGATATGCTTTTGGACTCTAAATTGTATAAATAATTCAACTTATCAGAACCAGTTCTAACTTTTCTTTTCTTTTTCGAAGAAGATTTTTTAACTACTTTTTTCTTTATTACTGCTGTTTGCATTTCTTAAAATTCTAATTTATGAATGATTGAATTTTTATCTCCACGGATAGCATAAGGTTTTTCTGTTGTATCGACTTCACCAAAAGATAATATTTTCGGGTTTTTAATTTCTTTCAACCTGAAGTAAGTTAAAGTTGGGTCATTAGCATATCCATCAAAAATTAGAGATAATGGAACGTACCTATTACTTCTTTTAAATCTATCAAAAGCTCTTTTTGTTGATTCACTTCTGTTCAAATTTACTAAAATTAAATGAACTTGATAACCACAAAAATCAGTCAATGTATTTACTAATTCTAATATACTTGCAGGTTTGGCTCCTATTTTAGGAATAACCATATTATGACCCTTCTCAACACATTTAAAGATTAGAGGAGTAAATAGATTAAAATCCTTTTGTGTTTTATTTCCAAAAATTATAGCGTCCGACTCTTCATGAGTTACTGAAGCTCCAATAGGCGAATCATAATACTCTGGTATTTTTCTCTTCGCATAATCATTATCAATTATGTATGACCCGGTAATATCCGCTATTTTATTCGCTATGCCAGATTTTCCGGCAGCGGGTAAGCCAATTACAATAAATGCTTTCTTTTGAGATAATAATTTAGAAGGTTTACTTCCACCTACTCCAAATTTTATTTTATCATCATTTTTTAATCTCTTTTTAGAAAATAGTTCTGATGTGATAATGTTGCGTAGGTTTCTCCTGCTCTCGTGACTATTATATGGACGCTGCCAAACATTTCCATTATTTGAAATAGAGTAACTCTCGTTATTAGCTAATTGCTTTTCTACTTCAACAATCAGTTTGATATCTGATTCCTTAGCTTTTATTTCAAGTGTTGTGTTTAAAAAATGTTCGACTACATCTTTGTGATCCAATTTTCGTGTATATGCAATACTCATAGACTTAGTTATTGTTACTTGCTACTATTAAATTATACGTTAATTATATAAAAAGGTTTCAAAACAGTTAAATTCGATTTTTATTTACCTCATTCAATACATTTATAATCATTGTTTTTATTGCCTCAATAGTTGAATTTTCTACATTATAAAATTTACTCCCAACACTTTCCGCTGAGATTTCGTGCACTTTAGAGGTTTGATAGTTTTCGGCAATGTGACGAAAAATATCCCTTTGGTTTTTGTGTGTAATGATTCCTGTATCTGCTTGTAGCTTGAAGAAGTATGCCAATTGAGCCACCGATAAGCCTGATTGAAGTTTTACTTTTTCTTGCTGTGAAAATAGGTTTGGTTGCTTCTGAGCTTGTAACTGCAATTTTTTAGTAAGGTAATTTATTTCTTCTTCGAGCCATCCAATAATTTGATGTTTAAGCGAAGGTAAATTACTGTTGTATGAAAGTGGTGTTTTGCAATTGATTTGATTTACTGTTTTAAGACATTGGTAATAGGAATCGATTTTATCTGTTAGGGATTCGTGTGGCTCTACTTTTAAAATGAAACGATCAATAATGAATGCGAACATTTCGACCGGGTTGTAATTCAATTCTTTTACCAATTGCAAAATAGCATCATCTGTAATACTTTCAGGTGAATGAGTAACAACGTAATCGTAAAAGGAAGAAATGTAAATGTTTAAATACGATAATTGCTGATAGGTAATTTTTTCTTCAATCCCAAAGGCACTTAGTTTGAGGAAGGGGACGAAAATTATTTTCAATAATTCCTTATTGATATTTGATGTTAGTAAGGCAGGTTTAACAGTTTCTAACTTATCAGTAATGTCGTAAGCTTTGATAAGTGCGGAACGATAAGGCACTTGAATATTTACATCGATATACTTGAAGTAATTTTTTTCGATAAAGCGAAGTAGTTCCTCTAAGTAAATGAAAGTAAGGCATAGAATATCTATATCGGTGAATTCGACAGTTGTATTGTAAATATCCTTTTTGTTTTTAGGAGAAATTAATTTCATTAAACGGTAACTCAAGCTGAATAAGGCAGATTGATTTTTATAGATGTATTCTTCAATGGTATAAGCCGATTCGGATTTGAATACGTTTTGTTTAATGTTTGATTTTATGGTTTCTGTTGCTTCACGTAGCAAATCGTTGTAGTAATAGTACTTTGCTTCGTTGCATGGAATATCTCCACATTCTCGAATTTCTTTAAAGTAAACAATTGTTTTGTGTGGCTGCCTAGAATATGAAACATGAACTATTTTATCTCGTTTTAGTTTTAATTCTTTAAAGGCATTAGGAGCGATGTTCTCAATATCTGCAACCTGAAATAGATTTTGCTGTGGAGTAATTTCGTTTTGTGCAAAAGGATGCAAGTTGCTGATGACTTTTTTATCAATCAATTCTACTTTTTGCTTTGATGTTTTGAATGTAGCTATGATATAATTGTAACATAAATTATATTTTTGCTTTATAGCATCATTGTACTTAGTACGTTCGCATATCCCATCAGCAAAAGGCGAAAGGTCTCCGCCAATTATTCTGTCGAAAATCTCTAGTTCATATTTCATAAACTATGACGTGCGTTTTACAAAATTGATTTTACTGCTTGTTAAGCCATGTTAAAGCATTATATAGGGCGATGTGATAAATTGATGCGTGGTCCATATCGCCATAATACCGGAATGTAGTTTTTGGCTTTCCCTTTTCGATGGCTTGCAGTTTTTTTAATAATGCTTTTGCATCTCTTATCATTACATCTCCTTCTTTACCAACAGAAATATGAATATTTAGTTTTGATTGCGAAGAAAAATCAGGTTTAAATTTTAGAAGTGATTCGCTATCCCACCATAAGCTGGGGCTTACAATAACATAGTTATTGAACAAATGAGGCTTTTTAAAAAGTATTTCGGTAGCTAATAGACCTCCTAAAGATTGACCGATAATTGTTTTACTAGGTGTGATTTTAAAGTTTGAACTAATGTAGGGTTGTAATTCCGATTCAATAAATGAAATGAATTTTTCGGATGAGCCAGTAGTTGGGAAATCTTGTTTGTCTTTTGCAACTGTTGTAGGGTAAGTGAAATCACGCCTTCTATCAACGTTAGCGATGCCGATAACAATACTTGGTTTTGTTTGATTAATCCAAGGGAAGCTTAAATATTGTATTAAACCTGCAACATGAATAAAGTCTTCATCTTTATTGCCATCGAGTAAATAGATAACAGGATATTTGATTGTGTCTTTTGGATCATATCCTTCCGGTAGATACACGTTGATTATTCGTTTTTCGTTCAGAACTTTTGAATGGATTGTATCAATAATACCAATTGAAAAATTGGCTTTAGTGCTTTGTGCATACGAATTAATTTGAAGCACAAAGGATGAAATTATAAGGGCGAATATTTTTTTCATTTTTACGATTTGTTATTTAAGTTACTGTTCTTTTTACTGTAAAAGAAATATATTAATAAGCCCAGGATTAACCAAACACTTAAGCGAAGCCAGTTAGCCCAACCGAGACCGTAAATCATTGCCAAGCACACTAAAATACCCGCTATTGGCACATAAGGAACAAAGGGCGTTTTGAATTCTCGTTTTAAATCAGGTTCTTTTTTGCGAAGTACAATTACTGAAATACTAACAAGAATGAAGGCGAATAATGTACCTATGCTTGTCATATCACCCACTACATTACCCGGAACGAAGGCAGCAAATAAACCTACGATTACAAGGATTGCTAAGTTTGCTTTGTAAGGCGTCTTGAATTTGGGATGTAAATCGCCAAATATTTTTGGTAGTAAACCATCTTTACCCATGATGTAAAACACACGGGATTGACCTAATAACAGCGCAAGGATTACAGATGAAAAACCTGCTAAAATAGCGACTGTAACAAACTGAGCCAACCAATTGTAACCATGCATGTATTTACTGATTGCGAAAGCAACTGATGCTTCTTTGCCACCTGTGCGAAAATCTTCGACTGTTGCCACGCCTGAAATAACATGACCAAATAAAACATAAAGGATAGTACAAAAAGCTAAAGTGCCAAGGATGCCGATAGGCATTGTTCTTTTAGGATTTATTGTTTCTTGTGCGGCTGTGCTAACTGCATCGAAGCCAATGAAGGCAAAGAAGACTGTTCCTGCAGCCGCTAAAATGCCTGTAATACCACCAAAACTATGTGAAATGCCATGTTCATCTATGTATGTTGAAGCAGCAGGAATATAGGGTGTGTGGTTTGCAGGATTGATGAAGCCCCAACCAATGGCTATGATAAGAATGACAATGCTTACTTTTAAAATAACAATTATGCCATTAACAAAGGTTGATTCCTGAGTGCCTTTTATTAGCAACAACGTAATTGCGCCAACAATTAATAGTGCCGGTAAATTAATAATACCATGTTCGCCTGCGGTGGAAATTTGAAAAGGTGAATGTGATAAGGAATAAGGAATTGGACTTGTATGAAGCACATTTACAAGCATGCTGTTTAAATATTCGCTCCAACTAACAGCAACTGTGGCAGCACCTACAGCATATTCTAAAATAAGATCCCAACCAATAATCCAAGCTAATAGTTCGCCCATTGTAGCATAGGTATAAGTGTATGCACTACCTGAAATAGGGAGGGAGGAAGCTAGTTCGGCATAACAAAAACCACATAAGGCGCAGCCTAGAGCTGCAATTAGAAAACCAATGGTAACAGAAGAACCGGCATTGTTTGCAATGGCGGTACCTGTGCTGACGAATAACCCTGAACCTATAACGGCACCAATGCCAAGGGCAATGAGTGTCCAAACACCAATGGTTCTTTTTAATCCTTTTCCTGATTCGTTAGCCTCTTCGAGGATTAAGACTAATGGTTTTCTTTTCCAAATAGACATGCTTTGTGTTTTAGTTAGTAGATAGATGAATTGTTACTGTAATTGCAGAATACTTTAGTTGCTTTGCCTTTCTTGTTTAAATGAAATACTTCGGCTGCCATACGGTTGTTGACTGAGGCATAATAAACCGTTACTGTGTTTATGCCTGTGAATACATTATGAAGTTTAAATCGCAAATCAGGATAAGCATCTAAACCAATTTTAAAATACTTTGCTAATTCTTCCTTTGATTTAATAATGCCTGTATCATTGAATTTTAGTAAGGTTATGAATGGAGAATGAAATTCGATTTTAGTATCATAATGCTCCATTATTGAATTTAAATCATGGCTATTCCAAGAATGAATCCATTCTAATGCAAAAACT
>JADLER010000203.1 GCA_020846025.1 Bacteroidia bacterium
TCGCCTCGCTTAAAAAACCTATGTTTAATAAACTCATAAAGGCTCCAGGCACTCCATGTCCTGTGCTATCGCACACAGCCAAATAAAATTTATTATTATTCTCTGTTGCCCAATAAAAATCACCACTCACAATGTCTTTAGGTTTAAATAAAATAAAGTTACCATGTACAAACTCGTTGATAACCTCTTGATTTACTAATAAGGCGTATTGTATCCGTTTAGCATACATGATACTATCCATTATTTCCTTATTTTTCAACTCTATTATACTTTTTTGACTTTCGGTTCTATTATTTGCTTCCAATAAGTTTAGGTTAATCTTATTTTTAAGTAGCGTTTGCCTAACCGAAAACACTAAAAGAATAATAAACAACATTAAAGCTATGCTAAAAATATAAATAAGATTATTTCGTTGGTTAATCTTTAGTTCCGACTTCTCTAATTCAATATTTTTTATTTTTAGTTGCTGCTCTTTCTGATTAGATTCGTACTTGGATTCTGCGTTTGCTATCGCCTCATTACGTTCTTTATTTATTACAGAGTCTTTATAATCACTATACAGTTTGTAATTCTCTAAAGCTTTCGGAGTGTTTTTTTGTGCTTCGTAAACCTTGCTTAACATAAGAGCATTTTCTTGTATATCATCCCAAGCCGCTCTATTTAAAGAAATCGCTAAACTTTTCTCAAAGTTAATAGCAGCCTCTCCTAACAAGTGAGCGTGGTAATAGAACTCTCCATATTTCTGATGAATCATTCCTAAAGCATAATCATCATCTTTATCTTTAAAATATTGATAGGCTAATTCAACATATTTCTTTCCTTCGTTATATCTCTTATTTCTTAAATATGATTCGCCAATAAAAAGTTTTACATAATGTAGGTTATTTTTATTATCGAGTTCGATAAATAACTTCTCAGCTTCAAAGAAATAGGGTAAGCCTTTTTCAAGTTCATTTAACTTAACCCATGAATTACCAATACCAACAGCTGCTACAGCCTTGTCCGATAAATCAATGGGTTGACTCGACGCAACCTCATAGGATTTTATATAATAAAAGTTAGCTTTTTTATAATCTTTTAATCCTAAATAAGCATTTGCTAATATATTATACGTTTGAGCTAGCTTCCGTTTGGGTTTAAGTTTTGCATATATATCAGCCGCACTTATTAGATTTTTAATTCCTAAATCATACGCCCCCTTTGTAATCTGAGCACTTGCCAGTCTAATATAAGATTCTCCAATTCCCTTCTTATAACCTGTTCTTTGAGAGACGCTTAATGCGCTATCCGCATACTTGATGGCTTCACTTGGGTTGTTTACTACTGTCTTACTGACAATTTCTAGAATTATCTTTACCTTATCTGTATCATGAATGGATGAGCTTAAAATATTTTGTAATGAATCTAAGACTCTATCTTGAGCTTGAATACTAAAACAAATAAAAATTAAATGTATAATTATATAACGTACCATAAAGAGAGTATTTAACTGAGAGAGCTTTGTTTTAAGTAACTATTTCTATTGCTCTTTCAGTTTCACCATCGTTAAAATAGTTGCGATACCTACTGTTTGCCCTGCTTGATCTACGGCATCGTATTTTTCTAACACATCAATAGAGCTGGCATCGTAAATATCTACTACCCATTTCACAATACCTACTTTTACATCTTCGCCATTAGCTGCTTTTAGTGGTTTATCGTTTTCAATTTTTTCTTTACAAGTAAATTTTACACCTATGGTCATGCCTGGATAAATAGGGCGTGTAAAACGGCACTCATCAATACCATAATTTAATAAAACAGGGCCTTTAGGCGGATCAACAAATAAGCCTGCTGCTTTTGATAGTATAAAATATCCATGCGCCACGGTTCTTTTAAAGATGGTCCCTTCAAGTGCATCGGGTTGTAAATGGGCATAAAACTTATCACCCGATAAATTAGCAAAGTTCAAAATATCTTCTTCGCTTACCGTATGTGTTGGGGTTATTGTGGTCTCACCTACTTCTAAGTCTTCGAAAAATTGACGAAACGGATGAACATCCTTATTTATTTGTTTAGCGCCAACTTGATAAGAATTTAAAATAGCTGTAATCATACTTGGGGAGCCTTGAATGGCGGTACGTTGTAAATAATGGAACACGCCTCGTTTCCCCCCCATTTCTTCTCCACCTCCAGCTCTTCCAGGCCCTCCATGAATTAACATTGGCATAGGAGAACCATGACCTGTGCTTTCTTTAGCGCACTCATTATTTAATACTAAAATACGGCCGTGCATACAAGCAGCACCAATGGTGAACATACGAGCTATTTTTTCATCGGCTGTAACAATTGAACTTACCAAGGATCCTTTTCCTAATTTGCTTAATGCAATAGCCTCATCAATAGTTTTGTATGGCATAATCGTGCTAACAGGACCAAATGCTTCAATATTATGGCAATCTGTATTTTTAAAAGGATTATCGTTATAAAAAATAATAGGAGGCATAAATGCACCTTTGTGTTTATCAGCACCTTTAACCTCAAAATTTTCAAAACTACCAATAATAATTTTTTGCGTCTTAGATAAAATCTCTACTTTTTCTTTCACTTCCTTTAATTGAGAATGGCCCGCTAATGAGCCCATTCTTACGCCTTCTACATTTGGGTCACCAATAATATTACTTGCTAAGCGTTTACCTAATGCAATTTGAACATCCTCTACTAAATTTTCAGGAACAATTACACGGCGTACCGCAGTACATTTTTGTCCAGCTTTGGTTGTAATTTCTCGTGTAATTTCTTTTATAAAAATATCAAACTCTGGCATACTAGGTGTAACATCAGTACCTAATACACAACAGTTTAATGAATCTGCCTCCATATTAAAATGTACCGACTCCTCCATTAATCTAGCATTAGATTTGAGCATCTTACCCGTAGAGGCAGAGCCTGTAAATGTTACTACATCTTGATTAATAACATGGTCTAATATCCCATTGGCACTACCGCATATTAATTGTAAAGCGCCCTCTGGTACTATTTTACTAGCAATAATTTCCTTTACAACTGCCTCGGTTAAATAAGATGTTAATGTAGCTGGTTTTACAATAGCCGGAACACCCGCTAACCAATTTACAGCAACCTTCTCAAGCATGCCCCAAACAGGAAAATTAAAAGCATTAATGTGAATTGCCACACCCTCTTTGGGTACACAAATGTGATGACCTATAAATGTGTTGTTTTTAGACAATCGAGCTACATCTCCATCATAACAAAAAGTTTCATTAGGAAACTGGCGGCGCAACGACGCATAGGTAAATAAATTACCAAAACCACCTTCAATATCCACCCAGCTATCTGCACGAGTTGCACCGGTTGCCCAAGAAATTTTATAAAACGTTTCTTTTTTAGTTTGTAAATGCATGGCCAAGGCTTTTAGCATTTGTCCTCTCTCATGAAAAGTCATCTTGCGAAGCTTTGGCCCACCTACTGTTCGAGCATAATCACACATTTTAGCAAAATCTAAGCCTTTGCTACTTGCCGTAGCAACAACATCGCCTGTTATGGCATTATAAAGTTCTTGTCCGTTTTCTGCGCCTGCTACCCATTGGCCACAAGCATAATTATGTAGTTTATTCATGTTAAAAATATTGAACTCCTAATATAATAGAATAATCACACAATTAAAACAATCTTAGACTAATTCATGTTTTTAACTCAAAATGAGTAAAAAATTAGATCGCAAAAGAAGATGAATTAATTAGTTGAGTTACTTTAGAGATTATTTTTCTACATCAGCTACCACGCTAATACTTACACCTGCCACCGATATCGACTCCCAATTACCTTGACTTGTCATTCTAAAATAAGTTTTATGCCCCAAAGCCGAACAGAACATTAACCCACCAGTTCCCAAATATTTTACATGCTCTATGGCTACTAAAAAATTACCTTCAATTACAATGTTTTTGGATTTTAAATCAATACTGATAGTTTCTTTTACTTGATCTTTAGCAATTTTAATATAAATAGGTTCCTTTAATATATTTTCAAATGTATTATTAGATGCGGGTTTGTAAATATTTAAACGATAAAACAAGGTGTCGTAAGTACAAGTAGCAATATTTATATTTACAGTTTTAAGATAAGCTAGCTTTTTGTTTTTCATCATCACGCCCATTTCGTAACCAAGTTTATTTTCTTTAAACCCTGCTTCTACACTGCGTTTGGTGGTTTTAATACCCAAAATCTTCTCTACTATTTTTTTAGGTTTAATGACAACTTCATTTAAATTATAATTTGCTTCTTGCATTTCAATGGTAAGATTTGATGTGGCTAAGTCGCTAATTTTATAACTTACAGGCTTGTAACCTATACAAGAAAACAACAATACATCTTTCAGGTGACTGGTGTCAATTCTTAGATTAAAATTCCCGTTGGCATCACACACTGTGCCTATGCTTTTTCCGGGTATACCTATGTTTACATATTCTATAGGTTTAGCGGTTGTTTTATCTAGCACCTTTCCTGATAAGTGTTGCGCTATAGCGTGAATAGAAAACATACAGAAAACAAGAAAGAAGATAAAATATTTCATAATAAAATTTGTTTCAAAACTATGTATCTAATTTATGAATAATTTAGTGTAGAAGCAATTTTTCCACTTTCATAACTAAAGTGATTTATAAATCTTACCAACATGAAGTTTCTTTTGTGTAGCTAACATTACACCTTTTTTGAATCAATTTTTTGTATAGTTTTAGTGAGTCGTCTTGGATAAATCCTTCTGAGTCATATAAACTGTAAAATAGCCAGTTATAGAAAATTCATTTTATAGTACGCTTTAGTCTGAAACGGAACATAATTTAATCAAATGTAAGCTCAGTTTGTGTTTCAATTTTAGGGTAAAAAACTCCAATTATAACAAATGGATTTTTTCCTCTTCTCATGTGCCACTCTCGGGTTGTGCCAAGAAATAAATACAAGTCTTTTTCATTTAAAAATTCCTTTTCGTATTTCTCTCTCACTTTTTTTAAAGCAATTGCTTCATCGCCTTCGGCTGCCTTTAAACAATTCCAAAATAAAGCTCCAATTTCCCAATCTTCAATCATTAGACGGCTAACTGTTCCTGCTTCGTCTTTAAATTTATAATAAAACTTATATGGGAGTTTTGGGATTAATTCTCTTTGTTCCTTTTTATCTTCGTCTCCAAAGGTCATTTGGAGTTGATTAATTTGTTCTCGCCATTCTCTTTTCCATTCCCTTTCATCTTCTTCAATTTCGAAACCTAAAAACTCGGTTGGCTTAAAAGTAGCTAATGATATATTTGTTGGTGATTGAGAATCAGCAATTAATTTAGTAAGATTTGTATAAACGTTTGCTGTACAATATTTTTTCCTCTCTGCCCAATTTCTTTCTGTTCCAATTTTTCCAGATACAACCATGTCCTGAAAACCATAACTAGAGGGAGAGTAACTTTCTGGACGAAAATCATCTGTTCGTTTTTTTAGTTCTAATTCTATCCAATTATATTTAAAGGATTCTACTTTTCCATCTTTACGTAAACCTTTTAAAAATTGTAATGGCACAGGATAAATTCTAATCCATTGACCATTTTCTAAAACTCCAGCAGTACAAACTAACTCATCATAACTACGGGACGGTAAAGGATATGTCGTTACAGTAATTAAAACTTTCTACTTTACCATTCTTAAATATGTTTTACTTCGTAATTAAATCCTGGCAAATGTTCGATTGATTCGGCTAGATGTTTACGGTGACATTGACAAATATTTGCTTCAAAACAAGTTAATGCAATGCGCTTGTGTTCCTTTAGTAAATCTAAAATAATGTTTTGAGTAGGAATTGTTTTAGTTAAATTGTTTTTACGGTAAACCGCAAATAATTTATCATAATCACTTTGCGTATTTAACTCTTGGCGTTGTTCGGATTGTATTCCAACATCAGGGAAGTGCATATATTGTATGCCTAAACTTTCGCAGTATTTTTTAAGTAAACTTTTACTAAATCCAAACTTCATGCTTAATGGATTATTGCGAACGTCTATTAAAATTTTAACATCGTTTTTAAGAAGACGGTTTAAATATTCTTCTAACGAAATGCCCTCATATCCAATCGTAAATAAAATAGTTTTATTACTGCTTGGGATATTTGTAATGACTTTATTTAATTCTTCTTGGTTTAAAATCTTGCCAGCAATTTCACTTTTAGTAGCCCAATATGGAAAATTAACATAAGTGTGCTTTGTAAGCGTTTTAGTGTCCATTTTACCATACAGCAACTTAATTTGTTGCGCCAATTTTCTATCAGCCTCTTTTAAGGTTTTTAAATAATCAGTATTATCTATTTTGGAAAAGGTTTTATTGTCTTCTGCTAACATTCCTTTAGATGTCATTGCCGTTAAATCGGCATTTGCAGAGTATGAGTAGCAACCAAACTTATAAGGAACAAAGTCATATTCTGCCTTTTGTTGTTGTTTAGTAAACAAAAACAACAACTTTTGAAGCCTAATTTTTTCTAATTGACCATCAAATAATTGTAATAAGGATAATATAACTTTTCGTCTGTAAAACATAGGGTAAAGTTAGTAATAGTTTAGATGAAGGAGAATTCTTTTTTGAAGTAATTTTCATTTATTCTATTATCTTAATCTTGGGTGCTTTAGATTTTCTAGTAATAAACCATTCATAGTTGCAAGAATGGTATTTTCTTTTATCGTCACCAGCAACAAACGCTAATCGAAATTGCCCATCTTTATCAAAACAATTTTCCTTTTTGAATTCACGAATATGAATTGATCCATTACCAAATTTAATATCTTCTTTTGTTGGATTTCTCCAATAAAAGTATGTCTCGTTAGTATTATTGTGCTTCTTCATCTGCTTATTTTTTTACTTTTTTCACTTTCTCCTTTGTAAAAAGGTCTGCCGTATATTTTTCGTATAGCTCAAATAAAAATTCCATACGATTTACCTCGCTCGTAAAGGCTTGTGGACGGTAAGCTAAATCAACAGCTTTATCTAATTCATTGTGTGCTTTTATTAATGCAGGAGGCATTGTTAGTGGAGCGTACAAATCAGCTAAAGAACTTTTTGGAAATTCAGCTCTTGCATCTAATACTTTTTGAGCTGCGGTTTCAATCGCCTTTATTTGCTTCTCGGTTGGGTTTTCTGGCCAAGGAAAATTGTTGTAAACAATATCTTTAGAATATCTAAAACGACTTTCTAATCTTCCGCAAACCGATTTTACCCAAGCCATGTGCATTTCGGACATTAAAATCCCAAAGTGAAATAGAGTTCCATTGGGAACTGTGTGACAACTATTATTTGCAATATCGTCTTTACCGAAAAAACCTAAAGGAATGTATTTACGATTTTCTGACGTCGTACTTGGAATTAAAATATATGTTTCGAGTTGGTTTCTGTCACGAAATAAAGTTGGAGTTGCTGCAAACTTTTGAGTTGAAGGAGCAACACTGTTAAGTCTAAATTTTTTTACTGCTTCAACACGTTTTAAAACATTTGGTAATTGTTTTAATTCGCTTGGTTCAGCATCTACAAGCCATATACACCAACGTTTTTCACCGTTTATAAATTCATATGCTGAAATTAAAGGCTTAATATATTTCTCTGACTTTGGTTCTTGTAAAATAAATTCATTTTTCTCATCGTCAGATAAAAGTAAGTGTCCGCCGTCTAATGGCATATTTCCAAAACTCATTTTCGGAACATTGCAAATCGGATTAGAACTTTTGTTTAACAATAAATCTTTTGCATCAACTAAATACGGATTAATGTTTTTTGCTTTCAATTCGTGGGCTTCGCCTTTAATATCTTCATATTCAAAAATGCTTTTGTTAAGAGTGTCGTAGTTGGCAAAACCAACAATTACACAATACACGGCTGCATTTCCTTTAGCTTCGTTACTCCACTTAAAAGTGCGATGAGCAAAATGAATTTTAATGTTGTATTTATTCAGCATTTGCCCCCACAAAATACTTGTTTGTTCGCCTTGTACTATGGAATTTGTACTAACAAATGCAACTTTTGTTTTAGTGCCTTGAATATATTTAGCCGCCTTGATATACCAAGCAGTTACATAATCTAATACTCCAGCACCTTGTATGTTATCAAATTGTTTTACCACATCTTCACGTTGTGTTTTCGACATGATTTTTGACCCAATAAACGGCGGATTCCCAATAATATAATCGTACTTAGGTTCGCTTTCTTTTCGAAGTGTTCTTAATCCTCCATAAGTAATATTAGCAGAATGTATTTCTAATTTATAATTTTCAAGAGGCTCGTTTACAACCTGTGTAAGTTCTACATTATCAGCATAAAGTTTCTTAATTGAAACATCTTCTGTTTCAAACGTATGCCAATTAATTTTAAGTGCATCACCATGCACAATTGTTGCTGCTTTTTTCAAAGGCAAACGAACAAAGTACTGTCCAAATTCATTGCTAATTTGCATATTCATTTGGTGATCAATTAACCACATAGCAACTTCGGCAATTCGTGCAGGGAACTCTTCATATTCAATGCCACACATCATATCAACATCCAACCAAATGATTTCTCGAACATCTAAAAAACCTTGTCCAGATTTATTTAAGGCTCTTAAAATTTCAATTTCAAGCAAACGCAATTCTCTGTAGGTAACAACAAGAAAATTACCACAACCACAAGCAGGGTCAAGGAATTTGAGTGTGCTAAGTTTTTTATGAAATTCTTTGAGTTTCGGTGCTGAGGCTCTCGAAGCATCAAATTCTTTCCAAAGGTCATCCAAGAAAAGCGGTTTAATCAATTTTAAAATGTTGGTTTCACTGGTATAATGTGCTCCTAAATTTCTGCGTTCCTTTGGATTCATGACGCTTTGAAACATTGAACCAAATATGGCAGGTGATATTTTACTCCAATCAATATAACAGCAGTTAAGCAAGGCTTGGCGCATTTTTGCGTCGAAACTTGCCGTAGGCAAGTTTTCTTCAAACAATTTTCCATTTACATACGGAAAATCGGCAAGTTGCTCGTCAATATTTTTAAAGCGGTTTTCCCTTGGTGTATTTAATACCTGAAATAATTCTTGCAATTTAGCTGCAAGGTCGCTTCCGTCTTCGGCAGTTCGCTGTTCTATATATTCTTGAAATTGTTGTTTATTAAAAATGGTTGTGTCTTCTGCAAACAGTAAAAACAGAATACGAACCAAGTAAACTTCTAATGGATGTCCTGTGTAGCCGATTTCTTCAAGTCTGTCGTGAAGTTTACCCATTAACTCCGCTGCTTTGATATTTGCAGGGTCTTGTTCTTTGTAAACCTTTTTTTGATACCCTAAAATGTAACCGAAATGCTGAACATTATTTACAAGGTCGTTGAGTTTAAATTCTACCGTTTTATCTTCTTCAAGATCGTAAAGCCTAAAATTTTCAAAGTCAGAAACCAAAATGTATTTCGGCAATTCGTGTTGTTTAAGCCCGTGTGTATATTCTTTGGCTTGAATGTATGCTTTATCGAGGTTTTTACCTCTACTTTTCATTTCAATTAAAATCGTTCCTTTCCAAAGTAAGTCAATATAACCGTCTTTGTCGTCCAGTTTTTTTACTCTGTGTTCAAAAGTCGAAACTCGTTTACTGCTAATGCCAAATACATTAAAGAACTCAACTAAAAATGGCTTTGCGTCTGCTTCTTCGTTTGAAGTGTCAGCCCATTCTTTTGAAAATTTTAATGCTCTATCTTTTATTTCGTTCCAACTAAGTGCCATAAAAACTAAATAAGACATAAAAGTAAAAAAGTAATAGAATTAAACCGCTATAAATTGTAGCATTTTATATTACTTTCTAACAAAAGTGCTATTTTCCTGCAGTACAAATTTTGGTATTACAATCAGAATAACAAAAACAATCAATTGATAACTTATGAATATAATATGTAAAGAAAATCGTAATTTAGTATGGTTTCACAACATGTTGTATAGAATACTGATAGTTTATTTGAGTTTTACTTGTATAAGTAAGTTAGTACTTGCTCAGCAATATAATTTTAAAAATTATTCGGTAGAGAGCGGTTTGCCCTATGTACAAATATTTGCCATGTTTCAGGATAGTAAGGGTAACTTATGGAGTGGTGGCTATGGTGGTGCCAGTAAATTTAATGGGAAGTCTTTTAAAAATTATTCTCCTAAAAATGGTTTAGCAAATCACTATGTCAATGCAATTATCGAAGATCAGTTTCAATTAATGACCATTGGAACTATTGATGGATTAAGCGTAATAGATAAAGTAAAAGGAAAAGTAAGTAATTATTATGAGAAAGATGGATTACCCTCTAATAATGTTACCAGTTTTTGTCTCGACCCTCGCATTGGATTGTGGGCTGGCACTACCAAAGGTTTGTGTATTTGGGATGGGAAAAAAGTTATTCGAGTGTCTTATTTTAATGGGCAAAACATTACTTGTTTGGCATATTCAAAAAAATCGGGTGTTATAGTGGGTACTAGCACAGGACTTTATATTCAAAATAAAAACACACATGAGTTTACAAATATATTAGATAGCATCAATGTTACTTGTATATCACTATGTCAGCAACATAAAAAAATATATATTGGTACTACTCTTGGTCTTCATATTTTAGATACAGAAACCTACATAGACCAAACTTTGCATGTTAGCAATGGTTTGTTAGATGAGGCAGTTACCGCTGTGTTATGTCAAAATAATGGTACGGTGTGGATAGGGTCCAAATCCGGATTAATTAGTTTTAATCAAAAAGAATTTTCTTATTACAACATAGGTTTTGATAATAATTCCAATCACATCCGCTCGTTATTATTCGATTATGAAAATAATTTATGGATTGGAACACACAGCGGATTATACAAATACAGAGGCAAGGGTTTTTCGGTATATGATAAACAAAATGGATTAGCTGGTGCATTTATTTTTCAAATTGATAGAGACGCTAATCAAAATTTATGGATTACCACCGAAAATAATGGGGTGTATAAATTAGCTAATGGTTTTTTTAAAAATTATTCGGTAAAGCAAGGCTTACTGGGCAACCACGTCAGTTGTATCTTGTCGTTTAATGATGGTACGGTTTGGTTTGGTGGCGAGGCAGGCATTTCGGTATTTAAAAACGAAAGCATTTCGCCTTTACACATTGGTGTTGATTTTAAAAAAACATCTCCTGTTAATTGTTTTTATAGAGATAGCCAAGGTATAATTTGGGTAGGCGCTTATAATAAAGTATATGCTTTAAAACCAGTTAATGGCTCTTATGTGGTTAAAGAATATAAAATAGCTGAGGTAGAAGTAGAACAAGATGGTAATGCTGTGTGGAGTATTATAGAAGATAATAAAGGAAATATTTGGGCAGGTACTTACTTAGCAGGTTTGTTTAAGTTAGAAAATGATCGGTTTGTTAGAAAAAACATTTCCAAACCAGCCATAACAACGGCTTTAGACATGTGTAAAGATGAATTTGGGAACATATATGCTGCTACGCTAAATGGTGTATTAATGTTTAATACCGAGAAACATAGTTATAAAATTATTACCGAAAAAGATGGTTTAAGCTCGGAATTGGTGTATGCATTGAGCATCACAAAAGATGGCAAATATGTGTGGGCTGGTACTAATCAAGGGTTAAACAAAATAGATGTTCAAAAGCTACAATACAACCTCGTTGTTATTTCTAAGTATGGTAAAGAAGATGGTTTTACTGGTGTGGAGTCGAATACACATGGTATTTTTGAAGATAAAGATAGTTGTATCTGGTTCGGGACAGTAAACGGGCTTATTAAATATAATCCAAAAGAATTTATTGCTAATGATAACCCGTCTAAAACAAGTATTACCAATATCAAGTTAGGCTATGAAGATACATTACTTTTAAATAATGCTGTATTGCCTTATTCATCAAATAAAATCAGTTTTAACTTTGATGGTGTATGTTTAACCGATCCTCAAAAAGTATTATACACATATAAGTTAGAGGGCTACGATAAGGAGTGGAGCCCTTATACTGATGAAAATTACGCTAAATACGATAATTTACCTCCAGGACAATACACCTTTAAAGTTAAAAGCTGTAATAACGAAGGTTTATGGAATATAGAACCAACCACTTTTTCATTTATAATAGAAACTCCTTACTATAAAACCTGGTGGTTTATTGTGTTATCTAGTTTAAGTTTACTATTGGTAATTGTAGCCTTATTTCGATTCCGAATTTATCAAGTAAAAAAGAAACAAAAGGTAGAATTTGAAAAACAAATTGAAATATCAAAAGCCGAGTTAAAAGCTCTACGTGCTCAAATGAATCCGCATTTTGTATTTAACTCTTTAAATTCTATCCAACATTACATACTAAATAGTAAAGAAGAAGAAGCGGCTAAATATCTCAACAAGTTCGCAAAATTAATTCGTCTTATTTTAAATAATTCTGAGAAACCCACTGTTACCATAAATGAAGATATGGAAGCTATTACATTATATTTAGAACTTGAAAAAATGCGATTTGATAATAAATTTAGCTACAACATTAAAATTAATGATTCCATTGATGGAGATTATGATGAAATACCACCTATGTTAATTCAGCCATATTTAGAAAATGCCATCTTACATGGCATAAATCCTAAAGAAGGAAGAGGACACATTGATTTGCTATTAACTTTGGTGAATCAACAGTTCATTAAAATATCAATTATTGATGATGGTATAGGACGAAAAAAATCAATGGCACTTAATAGCCTACAAGCGTCTGGCAAACATAAATCTATGGGCATGAAAATTACACACGAAAGAGTGCGTATTCATAATTTAATGCATCAATCGGAACTAAGTGTAAATATCACCGATTTATATAACCAACAAAAAGAACCAATGGGCACTCAAGTAGATATTTTTATTCCATATATCAAATAAAAAAAGTAAATTCACTCAAGTATTTTTATATGAAAGCTTTAATTATAGAAGATGAACAAAAAAGCAGAGAAATGCTGGCTACTTTGCTGAAGAAAAATTTTCCAAATATATCTATTGTAGGACTTGGTAAAAATGTAACTGAAGGTATTGAACTCATTAAATCATTGCAACCCGACTTGTTGTTTTTAGATATTAGTATGCCCGACGGAACAGGCTTTGATGTGCTGGAAAAAGTACAAGGTCAAAAGTTTGAAATTATTTTTACTACAGCTACTGATAAACATGCTCTAAAAGCTATCAAATATAGCGCTTGTGATTATTTATTAAAACCCATTGACATTGAGGAATTAAAACTAGCTGTAGAAAAAGTTTTGAGTAAGGCTTCGCCAAACTTGCCAAATATGGAGAACTTACAATTCCTTATTCAAAACTTAAAACGAGCAGACGATAACTACAATAAAATTACGCTACCAACAAGTAACGCCTACGAAATTGTAAACATTAAAGACATCATTCGTTGCGAAGCAGATGGTAGTTATACTAATTTTCATTTAGTGGGTGGTAAGAAAATTATGGTTTCGGCTAGTTTAAAACATTATGAAGATTTATTACCCAGCAATGATTTTATTCGGATTCACCACCACCACCTCATTAATATGAATCATGTGGTGCGTTTCTTAAAAGTTGATAGCGGCTATGCCATTATGAGCGACAACTCGCAATTGGAGATTAGCCGAAGAAAGAAAGAGGCCTTTTTAGAACGACTAAATAAAATGTAAATAATCTTAAAGCGTATTTTTTAGTACAATTTTTCGTTACTTTTATATTGTACAAAAATCAAAATCACCGAAAATTTGTGTTCTTGTCATTAGCATTAATTAGTTAATTAAAATAAATGAAAAAATATATCATCATCATTTGCCTTGTAGTAGCATCTGTCATTACATTTAGTTTCTCACAAGATTATTTCGAGATTTCTAAAAACCTCGATATTTTTAATACACTCTATCGTGAACTAACAATTTCTTATGTAGATGAAACGAAACCTGGTCAACTAATAAAAACAGGCATCGACGCCATGTTGTCTTCACTTGATCCATATACTAATTACTATGCCGAAAACGATATGGAAGATTATAAGCTAATGACTACTGGCGAGTACGGAGGCTTAGGTGCACTTATACAAGACGTTGATAAGAAAATTACAATTACCGAGCCTTATGAAGGCTTTTCTGCATACAAAGCAGGTTTAAGAGCGGGTGATGAAATTATTGAAGTAAATGACATTAATGTGCAAGGTAAAAAAACCGAGGATATTACTACGTTATTAAAAGGACAAGCTGGAACATCAGTTAAGCTCAAAGTTATTCCATTAGGTCAAACTACTGCTAAAGAAATAAACCTAATACGCGAAGAAATAAAAATTAAAGCTGTGCCCTATTATGGCATGCTTACTAATGAAATTGGTTATATTAAACTCACACAATTTACCTTTGATTGTTCTAAAGAAACTAAAGATGCCTTATTAGCTTTAAAAAAACAGAATTGCAAATCATTAATTCTTGATTTGAGGGGAAATCCTGGCGGCTCATTAAATGAAGCCGTAAATATTGTAAATCTATTTATTGAGAAAAACAACGAGGTTGTATCTACCAAGGGTAAAGTGAAAGATTGGAACAAACAGCATTTTACCTTATACTCAGCAGTTGATACTCAGTTGCCTTTAACTGTTTTAATTGACCAAAATTCTGCCTCCGCTTCCGAAATTGTAGCTGGTTCTTTACAAGATTTAGATAGAGCTGTTATTGTAGGACAACGTTCATTTGGTAAAGGTTTGGTTCAACAAGTAAAAGACTTAAACTATAATACCAAATTAAAAGTAACAGTTGCTAAATATTATATCCCAAGCGGGCGTTGCATTCAAGCTTTAGATTATACCCATAAAGATGAAGAAGGAAGAGTAGAACGTGTTCCAGATTCCTTAATAACAGCTTTTAAAACTAAAGGTGGTCGTATTGTATATGATGGTGCTGGTATTTCTCCCGACGTGAAATTAGAACCTCATTTTTATAGTAATATTTTAATGACTTTAGCTGGTCGTAATCATATTTTTACATTTGTAAATCAGTTTTTGTTAAAACATCCAGATTATAAATTAGGAACCACCTTTACCGACGAAGACTATAAAGATTTTGTAGCCTATTTAAAAGACAAAGATTACAGTTACAAAACACAAAGTGACATTTCTTTAGAAGAGTTAAAAGAAGATGCAGTAAGAGAAAAATATTTTGAAAGTATTAAATCTCAGTTTGAGGCATTGTCGGCTAAAATGGACGAAAATAAAAAGGATGATTTAATGCGATTTAAAAATGAGATTAAAGAGTATATCGAAGAAGAAATTGCCTCTCGCTTTGCTTTTCAAAAAGGACGTATCGAATGTAGTCTTAAAACAGATGAGGAAGTAGAGACTTGTAAGAAGATTTTAAACGACCCAAATAAAATGACTACAATCTTAACAACTATTGAAAAACCCACCAAGCCATTTAATCCTAATAAAAAGTTTTAAAATTTTAAATATTATTTTAAATTTGAATTATTAATTATCTTAAATACTATTACATCATGGGAAAAGGAGATCAAAAAACAAAACGTGGTAAAATTGCCATTGGTTCTTTCGGACGACTACGTCCTCGTAAAAAAGCAAAACCAGTAAGCACTATTAAGAAAGAAACTACTGCTAAAGCTGCTCCAAAAAAAGCAGCAGCCAAGAAAGCCGCTAAAAAGGCAGAAAAATAATCTAAACCGCTTCGGCGGTTTTTTTATTTAAACGAACTCTTTCAATTACAGCAATTGTAGTTCCAAACACCATAATCAAACAACCCAACCACAGAAGGTTAATCATCGGGAACATATATGCCTCTATCACAATAAAATCTTTTGAATTATTTACTTTCTCAGCCATTTGTATCTCAACACTACCCTCGTTTGGATTTATTTTCCAAAAGATAAATTTAAGCCCCAATTCTTTTAGTTCAAATTCATCAGGCATTACCATATTGTTTTTCAAAATGTATTTTGGCGTTGCTCTATATACTTGTCCTTTAACATTAGTGGCTTTTAATACAGCCGTTACAATAAGCAAACTATCGTTTTTAGCGTACTCTTCTTCTGATAAATTTGTAGTGATGCTGTCAATTTTAATAATGGCATTACTTGCAAAAATAGTGTCGTTTATATGACCAACAAAATTAGTTGGTTCTTTATAAGCATCATCTCTTGCTTGTTGCGTATCTGATAATATTCCATAAGTAACATGAGTATAAATATCGTGGCTCAGAAAATGTTTGGTGTCTGGATTTGAAGCTGTTCCCATACGCGGATTGTCTTGTACCATAGGATTTAATTCAAATGCCTTTACTAATTTACCTTCATCATTATGTGTAAAATAATCCATGTTAAAATACACATCAATACCTTCTCGATTTTTTCCTGTATAAGTTACTAAGTAATTTCCCATTGGTAAAGTATCCCCAACGGTTAGCACCAAACTTTTCTTTGCATTAAAATCCTCCCCCAAACTTTCTACTTTTTTTGTAGAAGTATTTTTTGAAATAGTTTGTTTTTTAGATGTAGAAATTAAGGCTCCTAATAGCAATAAAGCAAATCCTATGTGTGCAATACTTGCGCCTGCGCGTTTTGTTTTGCCTTTTAAAACCCTTATCCAATAATCTAAGTTAGTAAAAATGGCAAATAAAGCGACAATAAATAATATAGCATAAGAAATTAAGTTCCATTTCATGGTGTTATTTGCCGAACTGTATTCTTTTAAAAAGTATAAAGGAATAGTAGCTGACAAGCCAAATACAACGGCTAATCCAAGAGGAATGCTTACTGTTTTTAAAAAGGTTTTTTTATCGGTGTGTTTATATTTAAAGTATTGTGCTATGGCAATGACAAATAAAATAAAAATGGCAAATGGCGTCATCCATTGGTTATAGTCAGCTACTTTTATACCTGCTTTTTCACTTTCGTATAGCCAGCCTTGAAATAACTTATTCATAACTGGAATAGAAGTGAAATACGTTATGACTAAAGCTGAAAGGAGTAAAATTAAAGCCCCAACAAATAACCAAAACTCTCTGGAGTACAAACTCTCTTCCTCGGCTTCCTTTGGAAAATATTTCATATAACTAAATATGATGACGCCAATCGTAACAAAGCTCCATAATAATAAAATAGATACTTTATGTCCAATAAGGATAGCTAAAATCAATAATAGAAACGACAAAGCTAGATAGGAAACTTTGATTGGTTTATTTTTAATTAATAAAAGCACACACAAGAAAATAAATGTGAGAACATAAATAACCAATTGCCCTTCCATGCCTAAGTCGGTAAAAGCATGGACTGAATTTTTGCCTAATATACCGCTACGAGTTAAGAAAGTGGAATATAATACCATTAAAAAAGAAGTAATAGATAGGATGTGTGTCATAAATAATGAGCCTCCTTTATTTCTATTAATAATCATCACATGCCCTGCACCCACAATTATGAGCCAAGGCACAAGCGATGAATTTTCTACTGGATCCCAAGCCCAAAATCCACCAAAGTTTAATGATTCGTAAGCCCAAGCACCACCCATTAAAATACCTGTGCCCAAAATCATGATACTAAAGAAAGTCCAAGGTAATGCAAATTTCTGCCAAGTAGTGTAGTCGCTTTTCCATAAACCAGATAAAGCAAAAACAAAAGGTACTAAAGTAGATGAGAACCCTAAAAATAAAATGGGCGGATGAATCGTCATCCAATAATTCATTAATAGTGGATTTAATCCTCTGCCATCCAATTTAGCCAAATAGTTTTCATTTTGAATAAATGGTAAATTAGCAAATTCTGGATTTTCTCTTAATAATATGAAAGGGCTTGAACCAAGTTTGTAATCTAATACATAAGAACCTAAAAGCATACTTGCTAAAAACACTTGTACTAGTGAAAATACAGCCATTGTTGATCCCTCCCATTTAGCGTCAATCGTTTTACGCAAAATATTACCAAGCACTACATTCCAAAATGACCAAAGCAAAAAACTACCTTCTTGTCCTTCCCAAAAACAAGACAAGATATAGTGCATAGGCATTTCTTTATTACTATGTTGCCACACATACGAATACTCAAAATAGTGATTAAACAACATAAAGAACAATGTAACTGCGATTCCAATAACTGAAATAGAGTGAATACTAAATGCAATGTTGGCAAATTTTTTCCACTCGTTTTGAATACCTTCTTTTGAATGAAAATAGTAAGCAATACTAGCCACTAATGCTGCAACTAAAGACAACACCACAAATCCGTGACCTAACTGCCCTACCCAAAGATGTTCGCCTATGTATGAAACTTTCTCCAAAAGTACTTAATGCCTATACGTTTACGTTTATTATGATAGGCTTACGATTCGCTAATCTGAGGCTGTCCATCATTATATTTACTAGGACATTTCATAAGTATTTCAGTAGCATGAAATTCTTCGCCTTTCATCTTTCCTATTAATACAATTTGTTCTGATTTCTCAATATCCTGAGGTACACTTTTATGGAGTACAACTTTTTTCTCAACGCCTTTACTATCGGTCATTACAAACGAACATTCATCAGCATTTATTTTTGGATCGTATTGAATAGGAATTGATTTATTCAGTTTACCCACCACATGATACTCAGTAGTTGGGTTTTCAGTAGCTTCTGTAAAATCTGAATAAGTAGCACTACTTTGTAATGAGGTAAGAATAACACCTATAGCCACTGCAATAACAATTATTCCTAAAATGTGCATTTTTTTCATGAGCGTATCTTCTTAAATATTATCGGTTCTTCGATTTTTCTAGTTTTTTTACCTTAATATCAATATATATTAAATAAGCAATTAAACATACAAAGATAATAGATAATACAGCAATTACCACATATATTTTACCCTCACTACGAAAGGTATCTGCCATTTGTGGTTCGCTAGGTTGTGATATCAAACACACAGGTAATAATAAAGCTAATAAGCTCCACAGTAATTTATGATTCATTGTCTTCATGTTCAATAAAAGCTAAACGTTTTTTAATCTCAAAGATCCACATACTTAATAATACCCAACCTATAACTGCTGGATAAAACACCATACGCATGTTATTATCCATATCGTATTTTGCAAAAGCGGGATTTCCGCCATTACCTGGATGTAATGAATCTGTAAGGCGAGGTAAAATCATAATAAACACCAACATCATAACAAAGGCAAATACATTATAAACAGCGACAATTCGTGCTCTTTTTAACTCATCATCTATAGAACTTCGAAGAATGAAATATGAAAAATATATTAGAACCGCAATGGCTACACCATTAAGCTTAGGGTCTTGAAATGTCCACCAAGTACCCCAAGTAAACTTAGCCCACATGCAACCTGTGAGTAATCCTGGAATAGCAAAGAACAAACCAGTTTGTGCTGCTTGGTTACTTACAATATCTAATTTTAAATCGTTTTTATATAAATGTTTTACAGCAAACACTACCGAATAAGCCATTTGAAACAACATAGCAAACCAAATAGGCACGTGATAGTACACATTTCGGATGGTTTCATTTAAAATATCTAAGCGAGGCACATTGCCTATTAATCCCCACACAATGGTGTAAAGAATTAAAATTACAGAACTTATTTTCCACCACTTTATCATCTTAATCTTTCCAAAGGTAATTAAATAATAATGAAGCCAAAACCACTACAACAAAATTTAGCATAATTAATATAAGTGCATATTTATAACTAACACTCCAAGCCAATCCATCAATGGCATGTTTACTAAACTTTACCGACACCAACAATAAAGGCATAAGTACCGGAAAACTTAAAATGGCCATTAAACTAATGTTATTATTGGCCTTAGAGGAAATAGCACTCATTAAACTAAGTACGCCCGCAAAGGCCGAAGAACTTAAAGACAAATTTACCAAAAACATAATTATATTAATATTTGGCATTGAGCCCACAAACCATGAATAAAAGAAAAAGGTTAATAAACTTAACACCACTAATAGTGCCATGTTGTATAATACCTTACTTATTATAAAATGTGTAGGGTGATAGTATATATAATTGTAAAGCCCCTTACCTTTAGTTTCAGTCATAAAACTTTTGGCGGAAATATTAACTGCAATAAATAAGAAAATTACCCAAAACAAGGAGTTCCATACAACGGGATGAATTATTTTGTTAAAACAAAGTGCCGAGATAAAAATTGTTGAGACAATGTACACTAAAATACCCGCAAGCGTAGATTTTTGTCTAAACTCAATGGTAAATTCTTTTTTTATAAGTGGTAAAATCATTTAGCTCACAAATTTACGTTCAATAACTTGAAAATACAATGAAATGAATGGTTTTTCCACATTAATCTTAAATTTGTAACATGAATAAATTAATTGTTTTATCTATCGGTATCGCCTTAGTAATTATGGTATTTGCATTTACAAATCAAAAAGGAACACCAACTTCCTCAATTCATCAATTTAAAGTAACAAGCCTTGAGGGCGAAGTGTTTGATTTTGCAAGTTTAAAGGGCAAAAAAATATTAATAGTAAACACCGCCAGCGAGTGTGGTTTTACGCCTCAGTATAAAGATTTACAAGAATTGTATGAAAAATATAAAGACAAAAATTTTCTCATTGTTGGTTTTCCATGTAACCAGTTTGGAAATCAAGAACCAGGTAATAGCCAAGAAATTAAAGCCTTTTGTACTAAAAATTATGGTGTTACTTTTCCTATGATGGAGAAAATATACGTAAAAGGCGATAGCATAGCGCCTATTTATAAATGGCTTACAGATAAATCTTTAAATGGGGTAATGAGTAGCTCTGTGAAATGGAACTTTCAAAAATACCTTATTGACGAAAACGGCTATTTGGTAGATTACGTCAATTCAATGCGTAAACCCAATACAGATAGGATTGTAAACTGGATAGAAGAAAAGTAATTTATAATTGCACTTTTAGTTCAATTTCTTTCTCTTTTCTTATAACTTTTAGTGTTGTTTCATCACCTTTCTTAAATTTAGCTAAGGCATCCATATAATCATACACATTCGTTATTTTTTCGTTTCCTAATTGTATAATAACATCTCCAGTTAGTACACCTGCTTTAAATGCAGGTTTGCCATCAGTAACGCCATCTACTCTCATGCCCTTTCCATCAAAAGCATAATCAGGCATAACTCCAAGTGTTACTTTAAAACTTTTAGCAGTAGATGCAGGAGCTGCTGTTTTAGCGAAAGTAAGTTTTGGTAATTTATTTGTTGCATTTATAATCTTCACAATGTATTCTAAAACTTTTTGTTCGCCCTCAAAATTTATTTTATCTACATCGTCACTTGGTTTGTGGTAATCGTGATGTTGTCCTGTAAAGAAATGCAATACAGGAATATCTTTTAAATAAAAACTGGTCTGGTCGCTAGGACCAATCCCCGAACTATCTTTCTTTAGTGAAAAATAGTTATTTTGCTCGTCTAATAATTTTCCCCAAGTTGGTGAAGTACCAAATCCATATACCATTAATTTTTTAGTGCTGTCATTTAGTCGCCCAATCATGTCCATATTTATCATATAGTTAATTTGTTCTAGAGGTAGTGTTGGTTTTTCGCACCATTTTTTTGAACCAAGTAATCCTAGTTCCTCGCCACTATAACACATAAATAAATAGTTATAATTCACCTTCGTTTTATTACTTGTGTAATATCGTGCTAGTTCTAATACCCCCGAAGTTCCGCTAGCGTTATCATCAGCGCCATTGTGAATTTTCCCTTCAGGGTTTGCATCCAAGCTATTATGGTCGTGCCCTAATCCTAAATGATCGAAATGTGCTCCAATCACAATGGTGTATTTGGCTTTGTTATCTAAAAACCCAACGACATTAATTCCTTCTTTTGATTTAATATTTGCGGTATTTGTATCATGTGGATTTGGGTTATGTTTATAATCAAAATAATATAAATATGGATTATTGTTTTTACTATGATTTTGAGGAGCATCACCTTTGGGTGTTAGGTTTAGTTTCTTAAACTCATTAGCGATATAAAGTGCTGCCTCTAATTCTTCGGGTGTAGAGGTTCCACGACCTTTAAGTTCATCAGATGCTAAATATGATATATCAGCTTTAATACGCTCTTTAGAAATAGTTTGTGCGGTAACATAATTTGCTGCTAAAACAGCGACACTTAGTACAAATAGTTTTTTCATAACATTCAATTATTAAGTTCAGTTATCTTAATCTTGCCAATCGGCAATAAATAAATTGGTATCACGGGTTCCGTGATTATTTCGGTTAGATGAAAAAATTAATTTTTTCCCATCAGGCGAAAACATTGGAAAGGCATTAAAAATACTTTGATTCGTAATTTGTTCTAATCCTGTGCCATCGTCATTAATCATATACAGTTGAAAATCATATCCTCTCTCGCTATGATGATTTGATGAAAAAATAATTTTCTTACCACTTGGGTGAAAGAAAGGTGCCCAGTTGGCCTTTCCTAATTTAGTAACTTGTTTTAAATCACTTCCATCAATATTACAGGTGTATATCTCCATATTGGTAGGCGCTACTAGATGTTGGGCTAGTAATTCTTTATATTCTTTAATTTCAGTTTCTGTTTTAGGTCTTGATGAACGGAATACTAAACGTTTACCATCGGGAGAGAAAAAAGCACCACCGTCATAACCTAAGCCAAATGTGATTTGCTTTTGATTCTTTCCATCAATATCCATAATCCACAATTCTAAATCTCCACTTCTATCGCTAGTAAATACTATTTTATCACCTTTCGGAGAGACTGTAGCTTCAGCATCATAACCAGGAGCATTTGTTAATTGATTAATGATTTTCCCAGATGAGTTAGCCACAAAAATATCAAAGTCTTTATAAATTGCCCATAGGTATTTTCCATGGGTTTCGGGTGCTGGAGGACAAATATCTGAACCTAGATGAGTAGAGGCATATAAAATATCTTTTCCATTTGGCATGTAGTAACTGCATGTCGTTCTTCCTTTTCCAGTACTTATCATTGGCGGCTTATAACTAGTGTCTTTTTCGGCTTTTGCAATGTCTAAAGCAAAAATTTGATCGCATTGCAATCCCCAAGCTTTATTGTTACTTTGAAAAGCAACCATTTTTCCATCTGGTGAAAAATAAGCCTCAGCATTATCGCCACCATAGGTTAATTGCTTTAAGTTTTTAAGATGTGATTCTTGGGCTGTAAGGCATAATACAAATAACAAGCCCGCAGAAAGGAATATTAAATTTCTCATAAGAACACCGTTTTTTAAAAATGCGGTGCAAAGATATAATAATCTTATAACTTACAAGAATGATAAAAAGCAGTTATTTAGGCTTCAACCTCCGTTACAATACTTGGGAAGATGCGCACATTGTTGTTTTCTTCTCGCTTAAATTGATAGGTGTACTTATAATGGCTTTCTAAACCTGATTTATTAGGTAAACCATTAATCATCATAATATTTCTTGCTTTAGCAAATCTTAACAATTCACGTAAGTAGTGAGCAGATATTTGACCTACCTCATCAATAATACAATGCACTTTAAAATCACTACTACTGCGATGAGATGATTCTTTAATAAATACATGTAATAAAGTAATGTAAATAATGGCTTTTACTAAAATATCGGTTCCAGTGCTACCAATACTGTCAATTTTATGAGTCCAGCCAGTTTCGTTTAATCCTTCTTTGATATTAAATTTCAATTCAAATAAATCTTGTAATCTAATTTCTTCTTGCTCTTGTTCTTTAATAGATGTACGTAATTGATCTAAAAGTTTTACAGCGCGTGTGCTTATCTCTCGATTTTTGTGCGTAGAGAAATCGGTATTAAATAATCCTTCGTTGTATATTAAGCCGTTTTCCTCACGGAATTCCTGAATTCGTTTTAAGAGCTTATATACCTTATTATCCGAGTCTTCTAATCGTATCTTGATATATTCAATCAGTTTCGATTCTTCAAACTCTGCTTTTTTAAAGTCTTCGGCAATTAATGAGATAATATGTTGTATTTTATCTTTTTGTCCGCTCAGTTCTTTTACTTTAGTAGCAATACTTTCGGTTACTAAACTTATTTGAGTAGCCGTTTCAGCAATAGATAACTGAATTTTATTCTCATTTACAAACGAACGTAAATTTTGTGCAAAGCGCTCATATTCGCCTTGTGTGGCATCATTACGAATAACAAAGTTGAAATGGTTCTCTAATCTGTATTTTCCTGCAAACTCATTTACATAGCGTTGAAAAGCGGTGTACTCCTCGTTAAAATGAGAATCGTTTTTTAATAACTGAGTACATAAATCCATCACACTATAATTTGTTTTCTTAGGTTCTGCTCTGTCAATGATATCGGCATATTTATTAAACACAGGTGTTTCACGGAAATTCTTTGTAAAATAATTAATGCCATTATTAAACTCTATTAACTCCTCTTCATAAGCACGTTTTTGCTTATTAAGTTCCATGCGTTTTACATTGTATTTACGAGCTATTTCTTCTAATTCTGTAGTTAAATCATTCGCTGTTTTTACAAACTCCTCTTTTTTCTGAATAAAGTCAGGAAGCTTATCAAAAATATCGCGCTTGTCTTTTAAATAGTCGTTTACTAATTGCGCGTATTGTTCAATTTCTTTTAAAGCTTCTTGCAATTCTTTTATTCGAGCATCTATTTTCTTAATTTCTTTACTATCTACACCTTTTGCCTTAAAATTTGTTTCTTTTTCTGATGAAAGCTGTGTTTCTTTTTCTTCGTACTCTTTTACTTGGTTTTTCTTTTCTACTTCTAGTTCACTAATTTCTGTTTCTTGTCTGTTTTTAAGGTCGGCTAAACGCTCTTCGCTAAATGTTTTTAATTTATCAAACTGTTCGTTGAAGTCGTTTAATAGGGTATTTTTACGTTTATTTAAAACAGCCAATTCTTCTTCTACAATTACTAATTTTTGACGATTCCCTGTAAGCGCCTCTTCAATTTCGGTATTAGCACGTTGTTTCCAGTCTTCTAACTCAAGTATTAATTTCTTTTCGCGTTTTTCAGCTAATTCTAGAGAGTAGCTTAAAACTTTAATATCTTCTTTTAATTCGCCAAGTTGTTTACCAAATTTATCGGCAGCTAACATTTTTTCTTCGTTGGTACTTACCTGAAATTGATTGAGTGATTCTTCTAAATCGCGGATGATGGCTAAACGTTCATTTTTTTCAAATTGGTATTCTTCAATAGATTTTGAAACAACTTGTACGTCATCTAATTTTAAAGAGATGCCATAAAGTGATACATCTTTATTATCGGTGAGTGTAGGATTAAGATCGGTTCTAAATAATAAATCTTCATTGACCACTTTACCAATCGTAGTATGCCAATCTTTCACATTTTTTTCTAAGTAGCCATATAACGCATCGTGTTGAACATTTAACTTGTCTTCAATAGCTTTAATTTCTGCTTTTACACGAATAATCTCATTATTTGTTTTTTGTATTTGGTTACTTAATGAAGTTTTAAGTTTGTTTTCGAGGTTTTCCCATTCTTTTTGGTTGGTTTGAACCAAATTAGTTTTAATTGCTAACTCCGATTTATTTTTATAATTAATCGCTCTTAAGTCGGCTAATTCTGTTTCTTGTGCTTTAATTTCGTTCTCATAAAAACGAGTATTGCGAATAACTTTTTCTTCTGCCTTAAGTTCGTTGTATTCAATTTGTTTGGCAGTTACCTCGGCACCTAGCTCGTTTAGGGCTTCTTCACGTTTTTGTTTTAATTCGGTTTCTTTTTTACTGTATTCATTTTTTTGGAGTAACTGTAATTCATTATAATGATTAAATATTTCGCTCGTTTTAGAGTTTACTTTATTAATGTAAGCAGTTTTATCATTACGTAATTGCTCAATAAGTGCAGAATATTTCATCTCAATACTTTGCACATTAGATGTTAAGGTTTCGTACTCACGACGAGCAATGTTTAGTTCAACTTGTAATTTTTCACGTTCTGTATTTTTCTCAACGGCTGCTTCAATATTTTTTTCCTTATACTCTTTTAGTTTTTTGTTCGCTTCACGAATAGATTTATCGTAATAGCCTATCTCTTCACGAACATCTTTTTGTTTTTCTTCTAGATGCGTTTTTTGTTCTTCGTAATTTTCAGAAAGTTTATCTAATTCTTCTTGTTTAGCTTGGGATGCCTTAATTACTGTTTCGTTTTGAGTTTCGGCATAACGTAAGCTACTACCTAATTTATCAGCCATTTCCATTTGCTGTCCTTTCAACATGTGAACTTGGTCGTATTTTTTATCAATAAACTCAATAAGTTGTTGCGATTCTTTTTTTAGAAAGGTTTCAATGTCGGTATATTTCTCGTTAAACTGACGCAACTGGCGATCTACCTGTTCGAGTTTAATTGAACTGGTATCTGTAGTAAGTGAATTGGCAATAAAATCTTTAATAAAACGGCTATCAATACTACTTTTAGAACTTAAAAACACATTGGTAATAGACTTAGGAATATTTTGATATTTCTCATTACCCTTTAATAAATAAAACTTAGATAATTGTTTATCTGTTTCAGTACCATATAAAATATTACGATAACGCTCAAAAGTGTCAATTTGCTGCGAAAAGAATACGCCACGTTTATCAAGTCCCGCTAGTATTTCTTTAATCTTGAGTGCCTCATCATTCTCGTTAAAGAAAAAATCCGGATTATAAGCGGCATCTACAAAACGAAATACTAATTTATTATGACGATATATTATAACAAAAAATGGTTTTTGCTCAGTTTGTATTTCGTAAACTAAGTAAGAGTTTTCGAACTTAAAATAATGCTCCTCAAATGGTTTTTGAGACGATGAGATACCTAATCCTCTCGTATTTGCACTATAAAAGAATAAAATAGCTCTTTGCAGGGAGGTTTTCCCGAAATTATTAGTGCCAACAAAACAAGTATTACCATTCAGTTCTAAGTCGGTATATTTTACGTTGGCAATATTTATTTCTACAATTCTGTTTAATATTCTACAATTATTTTCCATTTCTTAAACGTATCTTCTTTTTATTTTTTGTATTTGTTTTTAGTAATCGTACACATTAGTGTTAGTTGGTGCAGCTGGTGTTTTTGGTTTTGTACCGGTGCTTTTTAGTACTACTAAAGGATAAAGCCCAATACTTTTTCTTTTTTTATTAATCACAGCAATGTTAGTAGCAATTATCTTTTCTTGTCCTGCCGAGGGTTGATAAAATTCTGGAGTACCTCCATTTAATACATTGCGTCTATCAATAACCGTTGCGTAAAATTCGGGAGAAATGTTTCCATCAATCAAAGCACGATATAAAATACTGCTTAATATTTTATTGGATCTATCCGAATCATAATTAAGTAATATTTGGCGGGCCATATCGCTTGCTTTTTTTCCTACCGTTTTAATGCTTGGGAATCCATGTGTTTGAATTTGACTAACTAAAGCCACTGCAGCTATAGAATCTGCTTTTCTTTTTTCTCGCACTAAGCGATATTTTGATTGATAATCGGGAGTTGTTTTGTTGCATTTTTTTCCAGATTGAGCGCATTCTATACAATAATCTAATGCAGACGTATATTTTGAGCTGTTATATTTTTTGATGCTTTCGAATAAATTTAAGATTTCTGTTTCATACATTGTATTACGAACCTGTGCGGCTTGATTATGCCATTTATTAATGCCATCAATATATTCTTTCTTAGTATTTTGGTTGTAAAAAGACATATCCTCTTTTTTAGCACTATCAAGTTCGTACCCATTTGTAATGGCTTTTTCTAAATAATCTAGGGCTTTAAATTCTTCTTTAATGTGTATGGCACATAAGGCGGCTTTAAAATAATCATTGGCATTAATACCGCCTTTATAATTTTGAATTGCCACATCAAATTTTCCGAATGCTTGTAATAAAGAATCATGTTTAAACATTCTATTAGCCGCCGATACGTTTTCATGGTATGAAATAATATTTTCGGTTGGTGTTGAGTATTCAGCTTGTTGGGCATTTATGCCAAAAGCAAAAAATAACATAGGTAGTAAAAACAAATTTTTCATAGTTATAATTGTTTAGTTATATACAATGCCTTGAGTGTCTTCAGAACCAGCATCATCATAAATAGCAATCGCATTTATAATGTCGAGTAAGTAGTTGTAAGAATCTAAAACTTTATAGGATTCCGATTTTTCGTCTTCTAATTCTAAAAATGAATCGCGGCTCATTAAGTCGCAAATTTCTCTTACTTTATTGTGTAAAGTTTCTGAACGATACAATGGTATTTTTTGTAATTTTTGTTTTAAACGTACGTTTGCATTACACTCTTCGGCAATTTCAGTAGGTCTAAAACGACTTCCTACACCAATTTTGTTATCCATGCTAGCAAATAAATCTATGATGTCGATATATCGTTCGAATCGTTCTAATTTCTTTTCAAGTTCGCTATTTGGTTCGTTTAATCTTGAGAAATAAAAATAATTGTTACCACGTTCGATGTTATAACGAATGACATTGAAGTAAGCTTGTAATCTGTCAAAATTATCTGGATTATTAATAATGTCGTACAAGCGATTCATTCCGTCTCGTGTACCATTACTCGAAATAAAATTTCCACGTGCCATTACAGCAAAAATATCATGCGTTTGTTTAGGTAAATTGTAGTTAGTTGTCTCTTCCATCACTAGTTATTTTTTAGTGGTTTTTTCTTTTTTTACTTTTTCTTTGCTTGGCCATATTAAAGTATAACCTAGCCTTTTCTTTATCTCATTAACCGTATAATCGTGGTACTGTAAGCGGTATTTAAAGTCTAATTGGTTTTGGTATTCCATTGCAATTTCAACAAATAGCGACAAGCGGTCTTCAAAACTTACAGTACCTACTGCTTTTGGAAATTTATAGTCTATTAGATACTCAAATAAATTTTGCTTGCTTTGATTTAAAAAGCGTTCTACTAATTTTTCAGTATCTAATTTTATTTGCTCAACAACACCTTGCTCTTTAAAATTACTTCCCATTTTTCCGGCTACCCCACGCACCATTAAACGAGTAATTTTATATTTTTCGGCTACTCGTTTACATAATACATGTCCATCATCAGTATATAAAAATTCAATCGGGATTTTTGTTTTAGGAGATTTATGTCCGTTATGCCTTAGTGTGTTAATGTTTCCAATTATTTCTCTGAAATTGGTTTTGTAGTGTAAAGTACCGTGATCTTTAATTTCTTTAAGACGTTGTGCTTTTTTATAAACATCCAATTGGTATTGAATTTTATTAATAAAGTCTGTAATGTCGGTTTGAATTTCAATTAAGAAATCAAGATTTTCAATTAAACTTACCTTTAAGGCAGCCACAATACCATACAACTCGGTATCGTTGGTAATATTAAACAATGAACGTGTTTCCTCGAGTATCTCCGTAGTTTGATTAATAAACTGGATAATGGTATCACGCTTCTCTCGGTAGTCTTCTAATTTATGAAGTTTAACTCGGTAGTTACTTTCATTTTTGTAAGTGTCATCTACATTTTTTTGAAGTTTAATAATCTCACGGGTTAAGGTTGTATTGAGGCGTTTGAGGTATTTTTTTATACTCCTTAAAAAACGCATCTCTTTAGCTTCTTGGTAAAAGCGAATATGACGTTTTAACTCATTGATGTAATCGTTTATGAAACCAGGAGTTACTTCACCAATTTCCATAAAGTCTTCAAACATAGCCACCACAGCATCGTTAAGACTTACAATGTTTTCGTATTCATATAATATTTCAAGAGAAACTAATTTTCTATATTGTTCCTCTGTAATATCGTCTCTCCCCAACAATTCGTTTACCGTAACTTGATCGCGTTGTCCAAACAACAATTCAATTACTCCACGATTGTAGTATAGATTTGATAATAGGTCTTTTACATTTACCTGTAAACTCATTTACTTACAACTTCATTAATCTCTTAAAGATACAAAGCCTTTAGGGTGTAATAAATTTGGGTTATTAACAAAATAAGGAGTAATTAACGAAATTACTTATTTGTAAATTGTAACTAACTGATAAATAGCTTTTTTTGTGTTAATTAAAAGTTGATAATGCGGAAGGTTGTTACAGCATAAGCGCAGGCACGATTTTTTAAGCGCAAAGGAAGATAAATTGGTAATTTTGTAACAACTTAATGTTTATACGCTAAAAAAATTATGGCATTATTTTCAAAAATTGATGTTCCAATTTCTCAAACGGGTTTGTTCACTAAGCTTTTTTTAGATTATCTAAACCAACACGAGCCATTACACTCGTTTTATGATGCCCATATACAGTTGCAAGATATTGAAAGATACCTTCAATCACATTCATTTTCATATATTGATAGAGCCACACTAGTTAAAGTCTTAAAGCAACAGGCTCAGTTAGTAAAAAACACTTCGCAGCCATCGCTTACTAATATTGAGTTATTATCAAATTCGCAAACCTATACAGTTACTACAGGACATCAATTATGTTTATTTACAGGGCCTTTATATTTTATCTATAAAATTGTAAGCACCATAAATTTATGTAAAACACTACACCAAAAATTTCCAAATAAAAATTTTGTGCCTGTATATTGGATGGCAAGCGAAGACCACGACTCTGAGGAGATAAATCACGCTCATGTGTTTGGAAAAAAATTGGTTTGGAATACAGAACAAAAAGGAAGTGTGGGTAGTTTTGATACTAAAACATTAGCTCCGGTTATTGAAGAATTAAAAATATTGTTGGGTGATTCTGAACAAGCAAAGCATTTAATTCATGTTTTTGAAACAGCCTATTTATCACACCAACAACTAAGCCATGCAACTCGCTATTTGGTAAATGAACTTTTTGGTAAATATGGACTGGTAATTTTAGATGGTGATGATGCAACCCTAAAACAATGCTTTACCAATGAATTTAAAAAAGATGTTTTTGAGAATCTAGCTTTTCATAAAGTTTCTGAATCGGTTAAAGAGTTAGAACCAGCATACCATGCACAAGTAACACCTCGCGCTATTAATGTGTTCTATAAAGAAAATGACATTAGAGAACGCATTGAAAAACATAACCAACATTTTCTAGTATTAAATACTGACTTACAATTTACTGAGTCAGAAATGCTCAATCTTATTGAATCTACACCAGAAAAATTAAGTCCTAATGTGGTGTTACGCCCACTGTATCAACAAAAAATTTTACCAAATATTGCTTATGTGGGCGGCCCTGGTGAGTTAGCTTATTGGTTAGAGTACAAAAAAATGTTTGATGCTTTTCAAATTCATTTTCCTATACTAATGCCTCGAAATTTTGTTGCCATTGTAGATGCCAACTCTAAAGCAAAATGGCAAAAATTAGAATTTGATTTAAAGGATTTCTTTAAAAATACAGACGAACTCATCAACGTATTTATACAAAAACATTTTAAAGACATAAATCTAGCAGATATTAAACAACAATTAAATAACCTATACTCACAAGCACATCAAGTAGTAGATGGCATTGATAAAACACTTACCAACAGTGTAGAAGCCGAAAAACAAAAGGCATTAAATGGCATCGCTTCACTTGAGCAAAAAATTAATAAAGCGCTCAAACAAAAATCAGACACGAGTGTTCAACAAATTAAAGGAGTTAAAGAAAAATTGTTTCCAAATTCCTTACCACAAGAACGTTACGATAACGTAAGTATGTATATTGCCAAATACGGCGATTCTTTTATGGAAGAAATATTTAGGCATTTACAATATAATTTGTCTGATTTTTCTTACACGTTGTTGTTAGCGTTATAGATTGTTCTTGTTGTTTCAAGATAAAAGAAGTGAAGATGTTTTTTTACTCTTCATAACTTTTCTTTGCATCAAACTATTCCGGTTACAGCCATGGTATTTTAAAATATGGCGTAAAAATCGAGTGGTATCAAAAGCGATGGTAAGTGTGAAGATTCTTTGGGCTGTTCGCGAAGCGCTTTCAAAGAATCAGCTTGATGATATGCAGAGTTTAGTGAAATTTTATAAACCCAAATTATGTATTAGAAATCGTTATGAGCATCGAAGGTTCAATAAAACAGACACTTTTACGATTGAAGCATAGTACGCACTATGTTGAAAGAGAAAAAGTGACAAA
>JADLER010000204.1 GCA_020846025.1 Bacteroidia bacterium
AGGAGGTCTTACAGCAACATCTTGCAATGAAGTGTTTCCACAAGCGTCCACTACTCTTAATCTAATTAAAGTATAGTTTCCTGAAATTACAAATACATTGCTTGATTGAGGTGGCTGAGGATTATTAGTTGGGAAGGTTTCAAATACTTCATAAGTATATGGTGCCAATCCACCACGCACAGCACCGATAATTTGAAGATTACCACCAGCACAATTAAATGCAATTGATTTTCTTAATTTTGGTAAATCATATTCTTGAATTGTAACAGTTTGGAATATAGTATCGCTACAATTATCATTTTTCATCATTATTTGATAAGTACCTGCATTTCGATTAGTCCATGTATAAGTACCTACTGCATCTGGTCTGGTTACCGTACTAAATGTATTATTATTTATATTTCTAATTCCTATACGAACTGCGTTGCTTGTAGGATTATCTGAATTATAAGATATTGTAATATTTCCTTTAGAAATACAAAGTGGAGTTACACTCACAGACATTGTATTAGGTTGATGCCCATCAGCTCCTGTTGTTATAGTCACTGTATCTGTTCGCCCACAATCATCAGTTGCAATATAATGATATGTTGTATTTGGGTCAAGACTTCCGAAAGGTAATGTTGTATATAAAGCATTTGCACCATAACTTGCATTATAAATACTACCAGAAATGTAAGTTAAATCTCCTAATTTAATAGAATAGTCAGCATTCCATCTTTCATAAGTAACAGGAGATTTCATTCTTCTATTAACCCCAACTCTAGCACTAAATTTTCCATCCTCACACATTTTATCATAAGTCACTTGCAAATTCCAGTTATGACTAATATCTCCATATACTGTATAAGTATTACCACAAGCATCAGTCATTGTTATAGTATAATTATTATCGGTTAAATTATCAAACGTATAACTATTATTACCATTTGTAACCGGAGCACCCCCGTTTAAACTAAATGATACCGGAGGAATATATGAATATTGAGCTTCAACAGTAAGATTTGTTGTTGAACAAGAAGTATAAACAACATTACTTATTCTTCCGTGCATTCTCATATAAGCTTCATAATTTGAACTTGGATTTCTTTTAATAACACCACAAGCATCTTTTACAACACTAAATCCCCAAAATCCAGCATGAGGAGTAGGAAAATGAAAACCATAAGGTGGAGCACCTGCAGCCCATACTGTATCACCAACTGCTCTTACAAAGCCATAAGTCAACGGTCCAATAGGAGAACCATTGATTGTTACACTTTGTGTTGTAAATGAATCACATGCTACATACTGAGTAACTGCACTTGTTATAGACCAATCATTAACAGTAAATGAGTTGCATACATCAGTTCCACATGAATCGACAACACACACTCTTACGTTTCCAATATTTGCATCTGGATAAGAGAAAGCAATTGGGAGTGTATTTCCAGTAGCAAGTACAACATTGTTTGTATTTCTAATTTTGTATGAAAAATGAGACAAACTAGGTTGACTAATTGTAAGACTATTTAAAGAATATTCTCCACAAGCTGTTTTAGTAACTTGAATGTTTGAAACACTAAAAGTGAAATTTGCTATAGTCACTTGTCTAGTTTGAAAATTTCCACAACTATCAAAACCTCTCACTGAATATGTGCCTGCTTGTAAGCCAGTGAAAGTGCCTGTATTATTTATTGTACCTACACCCATAGGTCCAGCAATAATTTCATAAGAAAAAGGAGCACGACCATCGATTAATGTGCCACTAATTGTACCATTTGAACCATTTTGACAATTTGTTACATTAGTAGTAATAGGGTTGTAAGTTGGTTCCACATAATTGCCAGGTACTACCACAGAATAGTCAGTGTAGCCACCTGCTCCTTGGTCTGCAATACGAAGTGTATAGTTTCCAGGGTTCAATGATGTAATGACATTGCTGTTAGAAGGACCTGTGTAGGCATACTCTGCAGGGTAGCTTACAAAGTCGTACATAAATGGCCCAACACCTTGTGCACCACTTGCCGTGATGACACCAGTTGCTACGCACCTTGATTCCTGAACAGTGATTGTGGCACCGTTCCCTTGCGAATATGATTTTTGCGATATTGCTAATGCAATAAACAACAAAGCCATACTCAGCGTTTTTTTGAAAAGTGTAGTTTTCTTTTTCATTTTTTTTTGTTTTGTGTTTAAAAATTTTTAATTAAATTAAGTCAGGTATTCTTATTGTATGGTTATTATTAATATACAAATTTGAACAAGCAAATCTAATATATTTTTTTTAAAATTTTAGTACTTTATGTGCGGCATTTTATATATTTCATAAAATAATATTCATAACATTTTAAATAACAATTGTATAGTTAATATAACAAAGACAATTTTTACATTTAATTTACACTAAATTTTGAGTAATTTTTATAAAAAATCTTTTGATATATCATTCATCCAATTTAATTGAATTATAGTATAACCACAGAAAATGTATTAAAAAAAATCAAATACTAAACATCAGAGAGGAATTTTTCTTCTTATTAAAGGTTTTGAATCTTGTAATAATAATTCTAAGTGTTGGAAATAATATAGTGTTGTTAATACCAAAAAAAAGTGTTCATAAAATTAACAAGCACACTTTGTAAAATATTTGAAAGCTACCAACAATTCCACTTTCTACAATCCACAGCATATCAGTTTTATCATTTTCATATAAAAAAACTACCTAAATTTGCTAACTTTTAAATTATAAAATAGAATGAATTTTAAATCAATAATTCTAATTCTTTTATTGGCTTTTTGCTTCAAAATAAACTATTCGCAAGAAAAAAAATACACCATTAGTGGCTATGTCAAAGATATCAGTAGTGGTGAAAATTTACCAGGTGCAAACATTGGAATTTTGGAATTGAAAAAGGGGACGAATGCAAACAATTATGGTTTTTTTTCACTCTCTATTCCTGAAGGTAAATACACCCTAAAGGCGAGCTATATTGGGTTTGATCAGCATATACAAGAAATCGATATCAACAAAGATATCAATTTGAATATAGAGTTATCTCCAAAAAATTTAATCCAAAAAGAAATTATCATTAAAGACGTAAGAAAAAATGAAAATGTAAAAAGTGTTGATATGGGGTTGCATCAACTTTCAATGGAAGATGTGAAAAAACTACCCGTCATCATGGGTGAAGTTGACGTGATGAAATCACTACAACTATTGCCAGGAGTAAGCTCTGCTGGCGAAGGGCAAAGTGGGTTTTATGTAAGAGGTGGTGGCCCTGATCAAAATTTAATTCTATTAGACGATGCAGTCGTTTATAATACCGGGCATTTATTTGGCTTCTTTTCTGTATTTAATGGAGATGCTTTAAAAAATGTAACCCTTATCAAAGGTGCAGCTCCTGCTAATTATGGAGGTCGCTTGTCATCAGTAGTAGATGTGGTGATGAAAGAAGGAAATAATAAAAAATATCAAGTCGATGGGGGCATCGGATTAATCGCTTCACGACTTTCAATTCAAGGTCCAAGTATTAAAAACAAAGCCTCATTTATGATAAGTGGTAGAAGAACCTATATCGACGCTTTGATAAAACCATTGGTCAATAAAAATAGTACTTTCAAAAATTCTGGCTATTACTTTTATGATTTAAATGCTAAAATGAATTATATCCTTTCTTCTAGAGACCGAATTTATTTAAGTGGTTATTTTGGAAAAGATGTCTTTTCTTTTGCAAACAAAGGTCAAACTTTTAGTGTGAAAGTACCATGGGGAAACAGCACTGCTACTCTCCGTTGGAATCACGAGTTTACAAACAAACTATTCCTAAATACAACATTGATGTATAATGATTACAATTTTGCATTCAATGGAGGACAGCCCACTTTCAAAATTAAAATGTCATCAGGTATTCAAGATTTAGGTGCAAAACTAGATTTTGATTATTACAGTAAATTCAATCATAATTTTAAATTTGGAGGGCAATATACTTATCACACATTCACACCGAGCACCGTAACTGGAGAGTCAGAAGGAGAAGAATTTAATCCTAATCAAGCCTTAAAAAAATATGCTCACGAATTAGGAGTTTATGCATTAGATGAATTTGATTTAGGTCCTAAAATAAAAATCAATGTGGGTGCTCGTTATTCTCAATTTATGCAAATCGGTCCTTACACTCAATACACTTTTGATCAAAACCTAAACAAAACCGATAGCACCGTTTATCATAGTGGTGAAATTGTGAAAAGCTATGGTGGCATTGAACCTCGTTTAAATATCCGATATGAAATAGATGACAACACATCTATTAAATTGAGTGCTGCTAAAACATATCAATACCTCCATTTAGTAAGCAACAACGGCTCTACCCTTCCCACCGATATTTGGAGCCCAAGTACTTATTTAGTTCGACCTCAAAAAGCATGGCAATACAGCATCGGAGCTTTTAAAAATTTCCTGGATAATAAACTAGAAACCTCAGTGGAAGTGTATTACAAAGACATGAAAAATTTAATCGAATATCGAGAAGGTTATGTTCCTTCATCATTAAGAGATGTGGATTACGATTTTGTTTTTGGAAAAGGATACGCTTATGGTGCTGAATTTTTTATCAATAAAACAAAAGGTAAATGGACAGGCTGGCTGGGCTATACTCTTTCTTGGACTTATCGTAATTTTGCACAACTCAATTTGGGAGAACCTTTTCCGGCTAAATATGATCAAAGACATAATATCTCTATCACTTCATCTTACGAACTTAATAAAAAATTGAGCTTGTCTGCAGTCTTTATTTACGGCTCAGGAAGTAGAGTCACCCTACCAACTAGCTTATACTATATCGACAATCAAATCTTTCAAGAATACAGTAAAATCAATAATTACAGCTTACCTGCATACCATCGTTTAGACCTAGCAGCCATCTATACACCTAAAGGCGGAAGCACTAAAAAAATTAAAGGAAGCTGGA
>JADLER010000205.1 GCA_020846025.1 Bacteroidia bacterium
ATGCAGATAATAGCTTTAAAGCTCGTAAAATTTGTGCTTTTGGCGTAAGATGTAGCCGGTGGGTAACTATGCACGGCTGGGGTTTTAATGTGAATGCCGACTTGAATTATTTTCAAAACATTATACCTTGTGGTATTCATAACAAAGCAGTAACAAGCTTAAATAAAGAAGTAGGACAGGATTTAAATTTGAACGAGGTGAAGCAAAAATTGAAGAAAAATTTTTGTACTTTGTTTGAATGTAAATTAATAGAAAATAATTCGACTGAATTAATTTTTTAGCCTAGATTTTAAACTCCTCCAAAATAATCTAGTTGTATTTTTGTTCTATTGCTTTAGCTAATAACTTCAGCCTTTGAAAAAACTCAATATAATTAACACAAGCTGTTTGTTATTTGTGAAACTAAAATACAAATAAAAATGGAAAACAGCTAATGCTGGTTATCTGAGCCTACCAAAGCAAGGAAGCAGAACATCGTTTAATCCCTATATGTTGGCGGTAGTTGTTATTTTCTAATATAAGTGTAACTATAGCCATCATAAACTTCGTCATTCAAAAATAATGTGTCATTTCTTATTAAAAATGATTGAATAAAATTGTCACTGTATTTTATTGCAGTAACTTCTTTATGATTATAAATTGAGGTTACATACTTAAATTCAAAATTCTTATTGAAAGTAAATAATTTCTTGTCTTTAAATTTGAACTTCCCATATTTAGTAAATTCTATTTCAGATTGATTTGTATTTTCTTGCTTGCCTGTCATTCCGCCACTGCTAGAAACATATTTCCACTTTCCAATTAATAATTCAGATTGGTTGTCGGGAAGTTTAATTTTCTTACAAGAGATTACAAATATGAATGAAATCAAAATTAGAATTACTATTTTCATATATAAACGTCTCCAATAATTAGGACGCAATTGTTTTAAAAAAAACTTGAACATTCTATTTTTTATTTTGAGCATCTATAACTGCAATGGTTATCATGTTTACAATTTCGCGAACGGAGCTTCCTAGTTGTAAAACATGTACGGGTTTTTTAAGCCCAATTAAAATTGGTCCAATAGCCTCTGCACCACCCAATTGTTGTAAAATTTTATATGCAATGTTACCAGATGCAAGATTTGGGAATATAAAAGTGTTTACATCTTTATCTACTAGGGTACTAAAAGGAAATTGCTCTTTTAATAATTCATTATCTAAAGCAAAATTAGCTTGAACATCTCCATCTACAATTAATCCAGGATAATTTTCGTGTAAAATTTTTACAGTTTCTTGTACTTTTTTAGGTATATCTCCCTCGGCTGAACCAAAATTAGAATATGACAACAAGGCAATTCGAGGCGTTATATTATATTGTTTAACGGTATTAGCTGTTAAAACCGCAATATCTGCCAATTGTTGAGCATTTGGGTCAAGATTCATAGTTGTGTCAGCAAAAAAGTAAGGGCCACGTTTGGTAATCATCATGTATAATCCAGCTACGCGGCTTACTCCTTCTTGCACACCTATTATTTCTAAAGCAGGTTTTATAGGTGCACCATATTTTCGGGTAAGGCCTGAAATCATAGCGTCGGCCATACCACGTTCTACCATCATAGCACCAAAGTAATTACGGTCGCGCATTAATTTTCTGGCATCGTATTGTGTAATGCCTTTGCGTTGCATTTTAGCCCATAATATATCACCAAATTCAATGCGTTTTTCTTCTTCTTCTGGCAACCAAGGATCAATAATAGGTGCATCGCCCATATCTATTTGGTGAGTTTCGAGCAAGGCTAATATTTTTTCTTTATTTCCAAGTAATATTGGTTTTGCAATACCTTCGTCTTTTGCTAATTGAGCTGCTTTTAGGATTTTGTAATTATCTGCTTCGGTAAATACAATACGTTTAGGGTTTGATTTTGCTTTATTTGCAAGGCTTCTCATTAAACGATTATCCTTTCCTAAACGATTATCAAGGTCGTTTTTATATGTTTCCCAATCGGTAATGGTGTGTTTAGCTACACCACTATCTATGGCTGCTTTGGCTACTGCCGCACTAACTCTTGAGATTAAACGGTTATCAATTGGTTTTGGTATAATATAATCGGTACCAAAGGTGATATTTTTTGATCCATAAGCTAAGTTAACATAATCTGGTACACTTTCTTTAGCTAAAGCAGCAATGGCTAAGGCTGCTGCCAATTTCATTTCTTCATTTATGCAAGTTGCACGTACATCAAGTGCACCTCTAAAAATAAAAGGAAATCCTATAACATTATTCACTTGGTTAGGATGATCGCTTCTTCCCGTTGCAACAATTATATCAGGACGAGCAGCAATGGCTTCTTCATAAGAAATTTCGGGAGTAGGGTTGGCCAGAGCGAATACAATACAATTAGGAGCCATAGAGCGAACCATGTCTTGTGTTAAGACATTGCCTTTTGATAACCCTACAAACACATCGGCACCTTTCACCGCTTCTTCGAGGGTATTAATTTTGGTATTATTAGATGCAAAAAAGGATTTATACTGGTCTAAGTCTGTTCTGTTTTTATGAATAACACCTTTACTATCCAGCATTACAATATTTTCTTTTTTTACCCCAACTGCAATATACATTTTTGCACATGAGTTTGCCGAAGCTCCCGCACCATTTATAACGAGTTTTACGTTACTCATTTTCTTGCCAGATAACTCAACAGCATTAATTAATCCCGCTGATGAAATGATAGCTGTACCATGTTGGTCGTCGTGCATTAATGGACTATCTAACTCTTCTTTTAAGCGGCGTTCAATTTCAAAACATTCAGGTGCTTTTATGTCTTCTAAATTAATGCCACCAAATGTTGGGGCAATATTTTTTACAGTTTGTACAAAATCATCAATATTTTTGGTGTTTACTTCAATATCAAATACATCAATATCCGCAAAAATTTTAAATAATAAACCTTTACCTTCCATCACTGGTTTTGAAGCCAGTGCACCAATATCTCCCAATCCTAATACGGCAGTACCATTAGAAATAACTGCAACTAAATTCCCTTTAGCTGTATATTTATAGGCATCTTCGGCATTTTTTTCTATTTCCAAACAAGGTTCTGCAACGCCAGGCGAATAGGCAAGCGTTAAATCACGTTGTGTACTGTATGGTTTTGTAGGAATTACTTCAATTTTTCCGGGTCTGCCTTGCGAATGATAATCAAGAGCATCTTGCTTTTTAAATTTAGCCATAGATGTTTTATTTTGAGAAAACGAAAGTAAGGTTTTTAGCTCATAAATTGCTAATGATTTTTTACAATCTTCGTTATACTTGGATCAAAAATTGAAACTTGTAGATATTCTGTATAAAGCATAAATTTAACAATCTAAAACGATTAAATAATCTATTAAAGTGTTAATTTGACAACAAACATCAAATATAATAGCTTAAAAATTAGATAAATATTTACTTTTGCGCCGCTAAAATTGATGATTAAATTTCGGTATATAGATCTTGTTTTTATTCTGATGTTTTTTAACGGAATCAGATGCCAAATATATTCTCAATCTATTGATTCGGTAGTTTCTAAATACATTCAGCAATTAAATACAATATGGTTAAATCATAAAAATTCCACATTTGATAATTTGATTATAGATTCGTCTGCAAAATTAATTAATGAGCCTTTTAAAATATCAGATGATGAGAAGCAGCATAATTATAAGAATTTATTGTTAAAATCTAATTTGGTACAGCAACGAATTTATCAAAAAGAGCATGGGGTACGCTTTACATTAGCTTATCAAGAGAATTTAAAAGCACCATTAGTCGATCCTGAAGAGATTGTCGTTTTTAAAAGAAGAGCCATTGCCGGAATAGATTGGGACTTATTAAATAATGGCTTGTATGAATATAAGCAGAAATTGAAATTGTTGAAACTTGAACATGAAATGCTCTTAAAAAAACAAATGAGAGAGAATTTAGAAGCCTTTCAAGCCTCACAAACCGCAGAAATTATAAGTTATTTTAATAATAAGAAATTACTGATATTAAATAAACGTCAGGATTTAAACATAAAACAATCACAATTAATTGAGCAATTATGGACAATTAAACATATTACAAAGGATAATTATTTAAAGGTTATACAAAACACAACTGATATTAATGCTCAATTTAACATCTACAAAAATTACAATGAGGCAGGATCAAATCAGGGACAATTAAAAGATGCAGAGTTGCCTATCCTCGATATTAATATTCAGAAACTTATTCAATATTGTTTGTTACAAGATAGTATTCAAAATGATACATTAAATTATGCAACTATTGCTAAACGTCAAAGTTCATATTTTAAAGAAATGAGTTTAAAGGCATATACTAGATATAGTTATTATGATGTGTATAATACACTACTTCCAGATAGATCATACGTATCTGTTGGGTTTAATTTATCAGCACCCTTAACATTAAACCAAAAGGATAAAAGAGAATACTATATCTTACAGCAGCAAATAAATAATTTTCAAACACCTACTCGAACTTTCAACTCACAGAGTTTCTTGCTCAATCTTTACTATGAATATCAATATAAATTAAAACAATTTAAAAACTTATACCATAAACGTTTAGTGTATTTGGAGTTGTTAAGAACCGAAGATGTGAAACAAAAACTAGGTGATGTGGAATTTAATCCAAATACGGCTTTATTTATATTAGATGATTTTTGGAGTAATGCTATAGAATTGTTGGACTTAAAACAAGAACTTTATAAGGTGTTGATTAATATAAAATCAAAGTTCCCTAACGTTAATATTATTGATTTTACTCAACCTTTAAATTTGTCAAATTTAAATATTGCTTCAACAAACCCTCCATTTAAGGCAATATATATATGGAGTGATGCTTTTAAGAATCATTCTCAAACCGTAATTACTGAATTTTGTAAAGTTAATGAGTTTAATCCTCTTGTTGTTTCATATCATCCTACAAAGAGTTATTTATTTCAATTAAATGAATTTATATCTAAAAATTATACATCGTCTATCCATTTAATGATTGGTAGTAATAAATTATTGTATAGAGGAATTACTAATTACTTAGATAGTTTAAAACAGAATATTTCTTTAAATCAGATAAAGGGTATTCATCTAGATATCGAACCTCATACATTAGAAGGATTTAAAGAAGATAAAGAGAAATATTTTGCTATGTACTTACAAATACTAAAAGAAGCTAAGCAATTTACGGATGCTAATCATTTAGAGTTATCAGTATCAATTCCATTAAATTATCCAGAAAATGTTTTAAAGGAGATAAATAGTGCTTGTCATTTAGTTTATTTAATGGCTTATGAGAACATTGATATTGAATTTTTAAATAAAAAATTAATAGAGGAACTAGATTTACTGAAAGATAAATGTGTGTTAGCTTTTAGAACTAAAGATTTTGAAAATAGAACGGATATGGAAGCAATGTACGAGAAAATAAAAATTACGAAGAAAGCGTATCATGATTTAGATGAACTTATTCAATTTGATAAGCAAAGTATTCAAATAAAAAATGAAGATGACAAATAAATGAAAAGTATAAATTTTCAAAGAAATAAATCATTAATTAGAGTTGTAAACGAGAAAGTTAAAAAGAAAAAACAACGTAACTGGGATAGAATTTTATATCTATGCTTATTAGGATTGTTTTTATTGTTTTTATCGTATTATTTCTTGTTTAAGTTTGCATACATTAGCGCTTATGGTCATGTTATTATTGAAAGTACCAAAATTAGATTAACAGATGATGCCCGTATCATTAATTTTAAAGTTCATGAGGGAGATAGCATACAAGTAAATGATACTTTATTTTCTTATGCTTTAGATAGAGATGATGATATTAATGGTAATAGTGCTTCGCAATCTATAAGTATAGGATCAATAGTTGGGGCAAAAAAAGATGACTGGTGGGTTAAAGAAATATTTTCTATAAAGAAAAAAATTGCTTTAAATAATATAGATATTGCCGAAAACGAAGGCTTAATAACTACTTTTAAAAGTGAGATTAAACGTTTGACAAATGAAGTTATACTAGATGTGTTGCCAAAAACAAGATTAGATTATGTTCAAAATGAAATTTTAAAATTAGAAACCCTCAATAAAAAACTCCAAAAAGAAAATAATGAATTATATGGTTTAATTAGAACATTAGGACCTCAAGTTAATTCGGCTACTTATAAATCGCCACGAATTTATTCATCAACAGGCGGAGGCGGTAATAATATGGATGATTCTCAAAAACTATTGTTTAGCGAAGAGTTATTAACTGAACCAAAATATTTTAAATCACCAGTGAATGGAATTGCAACTAGAATTTATGCCCATGATTTTGAAACAGTTTTGAAAACGGAAGACATTATTTCCATACATCAATCTCATCCGGCATATATCAAAGCCTTTTTTGAACAAGAGGATTTGAGATATTTTAATGTTGGCGATGAGTTTAATATAACTTTTCCTGATGGTACTACATCTGTTGGAATTCTTAAACGGTTTTATATCGCCACTTATACTTTACCAGAAGAATTTCAAAAAAAATATGAGCCTACTACACGAAGTATAGCAGGAGATATTTATCCTAAAGACTCGACAGAATTTGTGAAGTGGAAAACATTTTATAAGATGAGTGTAGATATTTCAAAATTAAAATTCAATTAGAATATGATTAATAAAATTGCAAAAGACAAAATTGAATTTAAAGATAATGTGATTTCATTTTTTAATAAATCATTTTATTTTATTGAATCATCTAGTTCACTTATGATAGATCAATATGAAGATTATGATGCTATCATATTAGATGCTAGAGACTTTGATTTTACAAGAATAATTATTAAGAAATTTAGATCACACTCTAAAATTGAATTTTATTTAAAGCCCATATTCCTAATTAACAATAGAGATAATGAGGATCCATTTATTAAAGAATTAGTAGATGGATCTATTGTTTCGTTTGATCAGATTCCAGAAACCATTAACGATATTAATCAAATTCAGATGCGTATAACGCAACTAGAACAATCGGTGGCAAGTTCTATAGAGATTCAAATATTTAAAAAGGTATTAAATTATATGTTTACAAGAAGTGTAAATAATTTGAAACCATATGCTGATATGAATACTTCAATAGGATATAGTTATCCAATAATTTCGGTTAATTATGATACTTTTGAAGATGCCAAAGTTTTAGAAATATTGGAATGGGCTGAGAAGGAAAATTTAATTTGGCCAGATTTTCATGATAGGATTTATTTATGCAGTAATTGTAAAGGAGGGCATTTATCATATAGAGAAATATGCCCAAATTGTAATTCTGCCAATATGCGTTCTGAGGATTTAGTCCATCACTTTCCGTGTGGATACATTGGTGCAATAAGTGATTTTAAAAATAATATTGATACCGTGTTGAATTGCCCTAAATGTTCAAAAAATTTAAGACATATTGGGGTTGATTATGATAAGCCTTCAATAATTAATCACTGTCAAAATTGTAACGAAGTTTTTCAGGATTATACCGTAAAGGCAAAATGTATTCAATGCGCTACAGATACTGATGTTCAGTTTCTTATATCAAAAAATATTAATGTATATAAGCTTACTAAAAAAGGAAGAACATCTGCTTTAAGTGGAATTGTGTCTTCTGAATTTACTTTGAGCGATGAGGTAGTTGGAACTGTAAATACAAAAATATTTGCTACTATGATGCATTACGAACAAGAACGTATTAAATCTAATATTAATCTTAGTTCAAATATTGTGGTGTTTTATTTTTCAAATATTTTTGACTTATACCGAGCAATCGGACGTTCAAAAGAAAAATCGTTGCTATCCGAATTCGTGTCAGTCATTCGTTCAAACATCACTCCTGCTGATTTTATTTGTATTAATAACCCATCAGTTATCTCGGTATGTATTAATGATGAAACAATAGAGAATGTTAAAATTATGGTCATGAAAATAACTGATATAATTGAAGAATTAGTTATGAATAATTTTGATCGGTTTCAGCTTGAGATATCAACCCATGCAGCTCCAATTAGCAAACAAATTAGTTTTGAAAAACAAATTCAAAATATAATAAAAGATTTGGTAGAACAAGCATGATAGAAACTTTAGATAATTTTTTTAATTATATTACTGAAGTTGGCCCTAGTAAACTTGTTCGAATTTTTTGGTTCTTTGTTTTTTTTGAGTTTGCCCGATTTTTTATTTTTGAGTTAGCTGTTTTATTAGTTTGGAAAATTCGAGAAAAAAAAAGAAATGAATTGTATGCGAACGCTCGGAGAAGATTATTTATAGAAAGGCCATTTGTTTCGATAATTGTTCCAGGGAAAAATGAAGGAAAGCATATTTTTAAATTAGCTAGTTCATTAAAAGAGCAAACCTATCAAAATTTTGAATTTATTGTAATTGATGACGGTTCTGATGATAATACGGAACAAATTTGTAAAAGTCTACAAAAAAATGGCTTAATTGATTTGTTTTTACGAAACGAGGTTCGTGGCGGTAAAGCCTCTGCCGCCAATCTAGGCTACCGATTTTCGAAAGGAAGTATTATTATTCATATAGATGCTGATTGTAGTTATGATAATGATGCCATCGAAAAAATTATTATTCCATTTTATTTGGAGGAAAATGTAGGTGCTGTAGGTGGAAATATTTTAGTGAGGAATTATAAAGAAAGTTTATGTGCAACTCTACAAGCAATTGAGTATTCTGATACTATTTCTGTAGGTCGTATTACATCAAGTTCATTAGGAATTTATCGTTTGGTATCTGGTGCCTTTGGTGCTTTTAAAAAGGAAGCTCTAGATAGAGTAGGAGGTTGGGACATTGGGCCTGGCTTAGATGGTGATATTACAGTGAAATTAAGAAAATTAGGCTATCTCATAAAATTTGAACCAGACGCCGTATGTCAAACAAGTGTGCCTAATACTTTTAAAAAATTAGTTAAACAAAGGTTAAGATGGGATAAATCAATTATTCGATTTCGTGTAAGAAAACATAAAGATGTTTTTTATCCTAATGCGACATTTAGATTTTCCAATTTTGTTTCAAGTTTTGAAAATATTACTTATAATCTGGTACTAAACATTAAGTGGTGGATCTATTTAGTGGATATGGTAGTTAATTACACATCGTTATTAGGATTTATTTTTCCATTTAATATCTTATTATATACTACTAATAATTTCTTAAAATTTTTAATCTTTTCTTTATTTAGAAATCGTAAGAATGCACCTGTTTACTATTTCTTACCTTATTTACCATGTATGGTATTTTATTTTGGATTTTACTTAAGATTTGTTCGTTCCATAGCTTATGTTCAAGAATTCTTCTTTAAGAAATCCTATGAGGATAGTTGGAATCCAAGTAAATCTTCTCAGCAAGCTAAAGAATTGGGAATTTAGTATACATTAATAATTTAACGCACTACTCAACCATCGTTCCATGACTACAATGTCCATGCGTTTACGTTTGGCATAGTCATCAAGTTGTTCTTTATTAATTTTCCCAACTCCAAAATAATGTGCATTAGGATGTGAGAAGTATAAACCACTTACTGCTGCAGTAGGAACCATGGCTAAGCCTTCTGTAAGTTGAATGCCAGTATTTTGTTCTACTTTTAGCAAATCCCAAATGGAATTTTTTTCGGTGTGATCGGGTTGCGCTGGATAACCTGGTGCTGGTCTAATTCCTATGTATTCTTCTTTTATTAATTCATCATTTGTTAGATTTTCATCCTTCGCGAATCCCCAAAATTCTTTACGTACTCGTTTGTGCATTAATTCTGCAAATGCTTCGGCTAATCGATCAGCTAATGATTTGAGCATAATCACACTGTAATCATCAAAATCTTTTCTGAATTTTTCAATTTGCTCATCTATTCCAAAACCTGTACTTACAGCAAATGCTCCAATATAATCGCTTGGTAATTGACTGTCTTGAGATGGTTTGATGAAATCGGATAAGGCTACATTATATTGTCCAGCTGGTTTTTTAGTTTGTTGACGAATAGTGTGAAAAGTATGGGTTTGTTGTCCTGTTTCGTTATACACTGCAATGTCATCGCCAATGCTATTTGCTGGATAAAAACCTATAACCGCTCTGGCACTTAACCATTTGTTTTTTATTATTTGTTGAAGCATATGTTGGGCATCATCAAATAGTTTTTTAGCTTCTTTGCCATGATTTTCATTTTCAAAAATTTTAGGATAGGAACCTTTTAATTCCCAACTGTGAAAGAATGGTGTCCAATCAATGTATTGAATAATTTCGGTGATGTCATAATCGGTAAATACTTTGGTACCAATAAACGTTGGTTTGGTAATGATGGTGCGTTCCCAATCAATTGGGTATTTATTAGCTTGAGCTTCGGATAGTGAAATAAATTTATTTTGCGATTGAGCATTTTTATTTTGCTCTCGAATGCGCTCATAATCTTTCTCTATTTCCAACATAAAACCTTTTCTCAATTCGTTAGAGATTAAGTTACTAGCAACTGGCACCGATTTACTAGCATCGTTTACATGAATAACAGGCCCCGAATAATTTTTATCAATCTTTACAGCGGTATGAACTTTTGATGTAGTAGCGCCGCCTATTAATAAAGGTGTTTTAAATCCTAAGCGTTCCATTTCTTTAGCAACGTGAACCATCTCATCTAAAGATGGTGTAATTAACCCACTTAACCCAATAATATCAACATTATGATGACGAGCTTGCTCTAATATTTTATCACAAGATACCATCACACCAAGGTCAATAATTTCGTAATTATTACATGCCAAAACCACGCCTACAATGTTTTTTCCAATATCATGTACATCGCCTTTGACAGTAGCTAATAATATTTTTCCATTATTTTTTTGAGTAACACCCGTTTTTGCTTTTTCTTCTTCTAAAAAAGGTAATAAATATGCTACAGCTTTTTTCATTACTCGGGCACTTTTTACAACTTGTGGTAAAAACATTTTACCAGCGCCAAATAAATCGCCTACAACGTTCATACCATCCATTAAAGGGCCTTCTATCACATCTAAGGTTTTTGTGGCTGTTTTACGACATTCCTCCACATCTTCTTCGATATAATCTACAATTCCTTTTACTAAAGCGTGCGTTAATCGTTCGTTGACTGTTCCTTTTCGCCAAGCTTCGTCTTTTTCTACTTTTTCATTACTGGTGCCTTTTAGTTTTTCGGCCAGTGTTATTAACCGCTCTGTAGCATCATCACGGCGGTTTAACAATACATCTTCTACATGCTCTAAAAGTTCTTTATCTATACTATCATAAACAACGAGTTGAGATGGATTAACAATGCCCATATCCATTCCGTTTTTAATAGCGTGAAATAAGAAAGCCGAATGTATGGCCTCGCGCACCACATCATTGCCTCTAAAAGAAAATGAAACATTACTTACACCACCGCTTACTTTAACATGTGGTAAATTTTCTTTTATCCATTTTGTTGCGTTAAAGAAATCGAGGGCATTTAAACGATGTTCCTCCATGCCAGTTGCTACTGGAAAAATATTTGGATCAAAAATAATATCTTGAGGTGTAAAGTGTACTTTGTGAATTAAAATATCATAAGCACGCTTACATATATCTATTCTTCGTTGGTAAGTATCGGCTTGTCCTTCTTCGTCAAATGCCATTACAATAACAGCTGCACCATATTGTTTTATTTTAGTAGCGTACTCAATAAAAGCAGTTTCACCTTCCTTCAGTGAAATAGAATTAACGATGGCTTTTCCTTGCACACATTTTAAACCAGCCTCTATTACTTCCCATTTACTGGAATCAATCATAATAGGTACCTTTGAAATATCTGGCTCAGATGCGATTAAGTTAAGAAAGGTTGTCATGGTTTTTGCACCATCTAACATCCCTTCGTCCATATTAATATCAATAACTTGTGCGCCACCTTCTACTTGTTCGCGTGCTATTGAAAGGGCTTCTTCAAATTTTTGTTCTTTTATAAGGCGTAAGAATTTTTTTGAACCCGTTACATTAGTACGTTCTCCAACATTCATAAAATTACTTTCGGGGCGTAGTGTTACAGGTTCTAAACCACTTAAGTGCATTAATGTATCAGGTTGAGGTTTTTGGCGTGGCTTAAAATCTTTTGCAATCTCGGCAATGCGTTTTATATGAGATGGAGATGTTCCACAGCAACCACCTACAATATTTATAAATCCAGCTTTTAAAAAATCTTCTATTTGATGTCCCATTTCATGGGCATCTTGGTCATATTCGCCAAACTGATTGGGTAAACCAGCATTAGGATAGGCGCTAATAAAAAATGGAGCTTTGTTTGATAGTTCCTCTAAGTATGGGCGCATATCTTTTGCACCTAAAGCACAATTTAAACCAATACTTAATAAATCAACATGCGACACTGAATTTAGAAAAGCCTCGGTTGTTTGCCCCGATAAAGTACGACCACTAGCATCGGTTATAGTACCAGACACCATTACTGGCATTTTGCGATTTATTTCTTTGCCATGTTCTTGTATGGCAAATAAGGCCGCTTTGGCATTTAGGGTATCAAAAATAGTTTCTATTAATAAAATATCAGCTCCGCCATCTATTAATCCTTTTACTTGTTCTTTGTAAGCGACTACTAATTCATCAAAAGTAATGGCTCTAAAACCTGGGTCGTTTACATTGGGTGATAAAGATAAGGTTCGGTTAGTAGGACCAATAGCTCCAGCTACAAATTTTTTGGTAGTGGCTTGCTCCGGAAATTCTTTATAAAACTCTGCAATGGCTTCTTTGGCTATCTTAGCCGATTCATAGTTTAGTTCATACACCAACTCCTGCATCTCATAATCGGCCATAGCAATGGTGGTACCGCTAAATGTGTTGGTTTCGATTATATCTGCACCTGCTTTTAAATATTCTTTATGTATGGTTTTTATAATTTCTGGTTGTGTAATGGATAATAAATCATTATTTCCTTTTACATCTACAGGCCAGTTGGCAAAGCGTTTTCCTCTATAATCTTTTTCCTCGAGTTTATATTGTTGTATTTGGGTGCCCATGGCGCCATCAATCACCAATATGCGTTTTTCTAATTCTTGTTGTATTGTGCTCATATATAAATAAAAAATCCCTTCTTTTTTATTGGTCAGAAGGGATAACATATAAATTGTAATTTCTAAATATTATTCTGACTTATTTTTCCGATGTACTCGGAACGAATTCCCACCTTCTATAAAAAAATATTCATTTAATATAGGGTTGGTAAAGCTTCATTGGGCGTGTCCCTCGGCTTTTCTTAATAAGTAATTTTAAAGAACGGTGAGCAAAGGTACTATATTTTTTTATCTTTATACAATAAAATTTTAGTGAAAATATGAGAAAGCTTTATGCGTTTTTTATTTTATTGTTAAGCAATTATTTTGTACAGGCTCAAAATCCCGATCAGCAAAAAGTGGAAGCCCTTATGCACCAACAAGAAGCCTGCTGGAACCGCTCTGATATTGATGGTTTTATGACCACCTATTGGAAAAGTGATAGCCTACAATTTATAGGTAGCAAAGGCATTACCTATGGTTGGCAAGCAACGCTTAATAACTATAAAAAAAGTTATCCTAATAAAGCTTCAATGGGCGAATTAAAATTTACGATTTTAAGCAATCAACAATTTTCTGATAACGTAATATATATTATTGGTAAGTGGGAGTTGCGTAGAGAAAAGCCAGTAGGTGGCTATTTTACACTACTTTGGAAAAAAATAAATAACCAATGGGTCATTGTTACTGATCATACAAGCTAATGGAATTAGGATTATATCAGCACTACAAAGGCAAGCATTACGAAGTAATAGGCCTAGCCAAGCACAGCGAAACACTAGAGGAAATGGTAGTTTACAAAGCACTCTATCAACCCGAAGGACAAAACCTGTGGGTAAGACCTAAATATATGTTTGAAGAAACCATCACGGTAAATGGAAAACCCATGAAGCGTTTTCAAAAAGTGTAAAACTAAGCTATAAATTTATAGCCTACTCCGCGTATGGAATGAAAGTGTTTGGGGTCTTTGGGGTTTACTTCAAATAATTTTCTGAAATTTAAAATGTAATTGTCGATGGTTCTTGATGATGGGTTTTCATCTTTTGTCCATAGCTTTTCTAAAATTTCATCTCTCGATACCACTTCGTTTTCTTTATCGGTTAGTAATTTTAAAAGGGCTATTTCTCGTTTGGGCAAGGTTTCGGTTTTGCCATTGATGGTTTTAATTTCGAAAGTAATAAAATTAATTTCGCATTGATTAAAACTTAAAGTTGTTAAATCTTTTTCGTTGAAAGGTTGACGTTTAAGCACGTTTGAAACCCTCAATAAAAGTTCTTCTAATTCAAATGGCTTGGTTATGTAATCGTCAGCACCCAATTTTAGACCTTCAATTTTATCTTTTATATTGCTTTTGGCAGTTAAAAAAATAATAGGAAAAGTATAATTTTTGGCGCGAAGTTGTTTGTATATTTCTATACCATCCACATCGGGGAGCATAATATCGAGCAATAATAAATGGGGTACAAAATGCTGTAAGGCGTTTTGTGCATCTTGCCATGATCCTACAGCCTTTACTTCGTATTGTTCAAACTCTAAGTTGAGTTTTAGGGTTTCTTGCAACGAAATCTCGTCTTCTATTATTAAAATTTTAGGACTCATACCTTTTTATGTATACAAATTTAATAAAATCAACTGGAAGTATATGTTTAGCTTGTTTTCTGTTAATGTTATTAAGTAAATAGTTTATCAGAATGTGAATTATTTTTAGTTTAATTATTTCAGATAATGCTTAAAGTGTTTATTTTATTTTTATAACTCTTATACCTTTTTTATGGTATTGTATGACCTTATTATGAATTATAATTTTGTGCCACAATAATTCAACTTAGAATTATTCTAAATAACAAATCATTATGAAAAAAATACTACTTACTTCTATCGCAGTGTTAGCCTTATTAGGCTCAAAAGCACAAATTATTATTGATACCGTTTCAATTGGTGCAATGTATGCAAACCAAAAATGGTATAGTTTACAAAACGACGAACAAGGTTCGGCACCTAAAAATAATTGGGATATTGCCTTTGATGTGGCAGGTGGTTATGGTACCTCTATTCACATTAACTCTATTACAGGAACAATGCTTTGGACTTATCCATCAGCAGATACATCGGCATGGGCAACTGTAGATACTGCTGGAATTTCAACTTGGACACCTAAATATAATAGTGAAACATCATGGGCTATGGGTGCATTTGATCAAGGGATGGTTACATCAAATCCTAACGATGTAGGTTGGGGTGTTTATAATTCTGTAACCCACATCATCACAGGCGATTCATTATTTGTTATTAAATTATCTAATGGTTCGTATAAAAAATTATGGATTATTAATGTTGCAGGCGGTGGTTATAATTTTAAATATGCTGATTTAGATGGTAATAATTTACAAACTAAATTCTTATTAAAATCAACTTATTCTGGTAAAAATTTCGCTTATTATTCTCTTCAAACCAATATGGAGTTAAACCGTGAGCCAGTAGCTTCAGCTAATTGGGATTTATTATTTACTCAATACACCGCATTTATACCTACACCATATACTGTATCTGGTGTACTAGCCAATAAGGGCGTTACTGTGGCTCAGGCAGATGATGTTACGAGTCCAGGTACATACAATAATTGGTCGGCTCATACATTTGGTACTGATATTAATATTATAGGTTATGATTGGAAAGCTTATACATCATCATGGAAATTAACCACTGACACGGTTTACTTTGTGAAAAGTAAGCAAGGTGATATTTGGAAATTAATTTTTACTGGATTTGGTGGAGCATCAACTGGTAACTATATCTTTTCTAAAGAGAAAGTGAGCGTTGTAGGAATTAAAGAAAATGAACATGTAACTTTAGCTACAACTGCCATATACCCAAATCCATCTAATCAGCAACAAGTTACATTATTATACAATTTTGAAAAAGAATTTAATAGTGCTGTGTTATCTGTTATGGATTTATCTGGTCGTGTATTATATAAAGAGGCTTTAAATAACACTATTGGTATGCACACACAACTTATCTCTACTTCTCAATTAAGCGCAGGAGTTTATGTAGTGTCAGTAAACGTAGATGGACAACTTATACAGCAAAAATTAATCATTAACTAATTTTAAATTTTATTAAAATCATCAATTTAAATTTTAATTATGACAATAAAATCGTTAAAATCATTAGTAGTTTTAGTAGCATTAAGTTTTAGTGCTGTAATATTTAGTGCGTGTGGTTCAAAAGAAGAATCCAGTACAACTGAATCAACGGCAACTGTTGAGAAAAAAGTAGGTGTTCTCCTTGTAAATCATGGGTCACGTTCAGAAACATGGCGAAAAGCTTTAATGAGTATGGAAGATGGCGTAAAAGAACGCATATTAGCTGATGGAAAAATAAAAGGTACTAAAACAGCACATATGGAATATACAGAGCCATCTATTGCTACAAGACTAAAAGAGTTTGACGCAGAAGGCTATACTGATATTATCATTGTACCTATGTTTTTAACAGTTAGTCCGCATACCTTTGATGATATCCCAACAATTATTGGTCAAAAAGAAGATCCTCAATCTAAGGAAATGCTTAAAATTGAAAAGATTGAATGTTATACTCCAAAGGCTAAAACATATATTACACCTAATTTAGATTTTACGGATATCTTAAAGAAAAATGTTTTACGTCGCGTGAAAGATTTATCAAAAGATCCAGCTAATGAAGGAATTGTATTAATTGGATATGGTGATGAAACTTACGATAAAGAGTGGAGTGAATTGTTTGATAAAGTTGGAGAATATGTAAAGAATGAAGCTGGAATTAGCGAACATTCTTATGGATGGTGTGGTCATATTGTGCATTATAATTCAGATAAAACAACTGAGGCCGTGAACAAGGTATTAGAAAAGAAATCTAAAGCTATTGTTATTCCAGTATTAGTTGCACACGATGAGGAATTTCAAATAAATATTATTGGTGGAGGTGTTAATAAAGTGAAAAATAGTAAAGACAGAGTTGCTTATCGTCCGGATGCCATATTACCTGATAAAAATATTGACCAATGGGTAATAGACATTACAAACGAATACGTTAATAAGATTAACACTACAGTAGCTACAAAGTAAATATATGGCCAAGTGGGATATTAAAAAAATCAGAAGGCTAAATGTTGCTACTCATCGCGATTTAGGTTATTTTTTCTCGACCTTAATTCTGATTTATTGTATTTCAGGTATTGCATTAAACCATGTAGATGATTGGAATCCGGATTTTATTTTACATAAAAAAACGATAACTCTTCCAAAAACATTTACAAAAGAAAATATTAATTCTGAACAGATTAAAGAATTTGGTAAACTTGTAGGGGAGTCGGATTATAAAGTTTTTGACTTTCCTACAAGTAATCAAGTAAAAATTTATTACAAAGATGCTTCATTACATGTTTATTTAGATAAAAAAGAGGCAATCTATGAGCAAGTATCAAAACGCCATGTGTTCTATCAGTCTAATGTATTACATCGTAATAGTTTAAAAGGGTGGAAGTGGGCTTCAGATATTTTTGCTGTTTTACTAATTGTTATTAATATTACAGGACTATTTATTTTAAAAGGAAAATATGGTATTACAGGTAGAGGAAAATGGCTAATTGCAGCCGGTTTTTTACCACCAATAGTTGCTATTATCATTCAAGCATTATTATAAAAATTTTGGAAACACCTCGCACATATTTTATTTCCATAAAGAAAATATACATTTTTTCGTTGTTATTTTTTATAAGTTCTTTTTTAATTAATGCACAAACTATTAGTGTTTTTTCAAAAGAAGATAATCAACCAATTCCTTCGGCTCATGTATTTGTAAAGGATATAAAATCAAATACAGAAAAATTATTTTTGACAGATACGGCTGGAAAAATACTTATCTCACATTTTACAAATCCTAATTCTACATTTGAAGTAAAAATATCGTACATAGGATACCAAAAAATGGCGTTTTCTTTAGATAAATTAAGCGATCGTAAGATATATTTAATACCGGAAAAAACCATATTGAATGAAGTAGTTGTTACGGCACAATATGCACCCAATAGTCCTGAGAAAGCAGTACATAAAATTAAGATTATTGATAGCAAAAAAATTGAAGCTATGGGCGCTGTTAATTTAAGAGATGTATTAACCAACGAATTAAATATTAGATTATCTCAAGATAACATCTTGGGAAGTAGTATGAGTTTGCAGGGTGTAAGCGGACAAAATGTGAAGATATTGATTGATGGTGTGCCAGTAACTGGGAGATTAAATGGGAATATTGATTTGTCTCAAATTAATATGAATAATGTAGAACGTATTGAAGTTATAGAAGGACCATTATCGGTTAATTATGGTACAGATGCCTTAGGTGGAACAATTAATATCATTACTAAAAAGACACAAAAAGAAACTTTTTCTTTTTCATCTAATAATTATTATGAAAGTATAGGTCAGTATAATTTTAATGGAAAGATTGGATACAAGAAGAATAAAGATATAATTACTTTATCTGGCGGGCGAAATTATTTTGATGGTTGGCGAAAAATTGATCAACCATTTCATATTGAAAAGGTGAGACCAGCAGATAGTATGCGATATATGAATTGGAAACCTAAAGAACAATATTTTGGTAATTTATTTTATGGTCATTATTTTAAAAAGTTAAAACTAAGTTACTCCGGCGATTATTTTTATGAGCAGGTTACAAATAGAGGAAAACCAAGATTGCCATATAATGAAACGGCGTTTGATGATTATTATACAACAAATAGAATTACCAATTCTATTAACTTAAATGGCGCCCTAAATAAAAGATATTACCTAAATGTATTGGCAGCATACAATTATTTTAAACGTACTAAAAATACCTATTTTAAAGACTTAACTACCCTTGACCAAATTTTGACTGAAAGTGCTAGCGATCAAGATACAAGTATTTTCAAAAATATAATGTCGCGAGGAAGTATTAGTAGAACAAAAGATAGTGCGAAAATTAATTTTGAAATAGGTTATGATGTAAATCATGAAACAACAGTAGGACATCAGATATTAAATAAACAAAAAGAAATAGGTGATTATGCTATTTTTTCGAGTGCCGAGTATAAACCAATTTCTTCTTTAGTGATACGTCCAGGTTTAAGAGCCATATATAATACGGCTTATAAAGCGCCCTTAGTTCCTTCACTTAATATTAAATATTCATTTAAAATTCCTGAGATAAAAAATAAAACTGCCGCTTTACGTTTCTCTTATGCAAGAGGATTTAGAGCGCCAACCTTAAAGGAATTGTATTTTTATTTTGTGGATATTAATCATAATATCCGAGGAAATGATAAATTAAAAGCTGAGCAGTCTCATAATTTTAATTTGAGTATGAGTTATAATGCCTCTTATAATGACAGAGCATCCAAACTCGAGATGAGTTGTTTCTATAATTATATTGAGAATATGATTTCTTTAGCACAGGCTTCTGGAACACAATACAGTTATTTTAATATTGATAATTTTCAAACCATGGGTGTTCAGCTATTAACTGAGTATGCTATTAAACATCTCAAAGTTTCAGTGGGTGGGGCTTATATTGGAAGATATAATCAGCTTTCTCAGCAATATAGCGCCGACGAATTTTCATACTCACCAGAAGGTAGATGTAATGTTTTATATGATTGGAAAAAACAAAATATGACTTTTTCAATCTTCTATAAATACACTGGTAAATTACCGTCTTATTTAATAAATGCTCAAAACGAACTAACAAAAACTATTATGCAAGATTATCACACAGCAGATTGCTCTATCTCTAGGGCATTTTGGAGTAGAAAATTGGTAGTTAGTTTTGGGGCTAAAAATTTGTTCAATGTAACTAATATTAGTGGTGTTAGTACAGGTTCAGCACATTCCTCTGCTGGTAATTCGATAGCAGTTGGCATGGGAAGAACCTACTTTATGAAATTAGATATAAATTTGAATTCTAAATGAAAAAAATATTCATAATAATACCAATACTAATTTTTATTTTTTCATGTAAGAAAAAAGAATTGCCTATTGAAAAACATGACCCAGGTGATGTTATTACATCATCGGTAAATTTAGAATCTAATTATAAATGGCAAATTTATTTCGACTTAAAAACGAATACGGTAGTTGGACAAAATTTAAAATCAATTTGGGATTTAGGTTTTGAGTGTGGAACAAATGGCACACATATTATCTTAAATACTTCAAAATTTATGTTTGTTTACAACACGCATCAAACAAATTTTAGTGCAGTAACGGATACTATAGGATTTGCTATTAACAAAACATGGGATTTGCCAAATGGTAATTTAGATTCAACTGCTATTGGAAATTGGCAAGGAAATAATGAAGTGTATATCATTGATAGAGGGTTTAATGAAGTTGGTACTCATCAAGGATTTCGAAAAATTCAATTTCAGAGTGTAGATGCTACATCTTATACCGTGCGTTTTTCTGAATTAAATGGGAACGGAGATGTTACACTTCAAATTAATAAAGACGATAACTTTAATTTTACCTTTTTGTCGTTTACTACTTCTAATACAATAACAGTAGAGCCACCTAAAGAAACATGGGATTTGGTATTTTCGCAATACACTCACATTTTTCATAATCCAACGGAGCCGTATCTAGTTACAGGTTGCCTAATCAATCGTTCAAATACCTCGGCAGTAGTTGATTCCTCAACATCTTTTAATCAAATAACGTATGATAAACTACCAAATTATATTTTTAAAACAGATGTAGATGCCATAGGTTTTAATTGGAAATCATATACAGGATCTGGTTATAACATTAAATATCATGTAAATTATTTAATTAGAGATAGAGATGATATTTATTACAAATTGCATTTTATTGATTATTATAGTTCGAGCGGATTAACTGGCTGTCCAAAGTGGGAATACCAAAAACTATAATTACTTTTCATCATATTATATTCTGTATCTTTTTATTTACCTTTGGGTATTAGGAAAATTCTAAATTACCTTAAGGACACATGAATGAAATATTAATAAACAAAACCATTTTATTGATTGATGGTTATTGTAATTTATGCAATTCATCGGTTCAATTTATTTTAAGGCATGAGCGAAATAACAATATTTACTTTGCTTCCCTCCAATCCACTATCGGAAAGGATATATTAGATTTTTATAAAATTGATACAAGAGTTACAGATAGTGTTATCTTGATTGATGCTAATAAAGTTTATCTAAAATCAACCGCCATTCTTAAAGTTTGTAAAAATTTAAAAGGTTTTTATAGATTGATATATGCCTTTATAATAATTCCTAAATTTATACGCGATTGGATTTATGACGGTGTTGCAAAACGACGTTATAAATGGTTTGGAAAACAAACGCAATGTATAATTCCTACAAACCAGTTGAACACTCGATTTTTATAATTTTTAATTATGACTAAATTATCAGTTAATATTAATAAGATTGCCACGCTTCGTAATTCAAGAGGTGGTAACACGCCCAATTTATTACAGGTTGCAAAAGATGCGGAGCGTTTTGGTGCGCAAGGTATTACAGTTCATCCTCGTCCCGATGAAAGACATATTCGATATCGAGATGTTTATGATTTGAAACCAATTCTAACTACAGAGTTTAATATTGAAGGCAATCCGAAAGAACAAAAGTTTGTGGATTTGGTATTAGAGGTGAAACCACATCAAGTTACATTAGTACCTGATTCAACAGGGCAACTTACCTCCGACCATGGTTGGGATACGATAACCCATAAAAGCTATTTGAAAGATATTATTGCTTCATTTAAGAATGCAGGAATCAGAACATCTATATTTGTAGATGCTAACGAAAAAATGGTTGAAGGAGCTAAAGAAACTGGAACTGATAGAATTGAACTTTATACCGAGGAGTATGCTCGACTTTATGCAACTAGGAAAGAAGACATAATACAACCATTTATTAAATCGGCGTTATTAGCTCACAGTTTAGGATTGGGGATTAATGCAGGGCACGATTTAAGCATCGAAAATTTGGCCTTTTTCAAAAATCAAGTTCCACATCTTGATGAAGTTTCAATAGGGCACGCACTTATAAGTGATGCCCTTTATTTTGGCTTAGAAAATACAATTCAATTGTACCTTAGACAATTAAAGTAAATTTATTTCAAGTTAATTTTTACAGTATAAGAACCTGTATTGGCTTGGTTATATACAGTTTCGTAAATAGATATGTATAAAGTTCCATTGCTTTTGGCTGAACCATTATATTTAGATCCAGCTTTTATCATTTCTCCATTTTCACCAATTTTGAAAACTAAGTTTCCGTAAATTGGGTACGTATTGTTTTCTGCGTTACTATAACCAGGATAAGTTGTTCCTTCAACAGTTGTGTAAGTGCCATCTGGCTTGTATTTCTGATTGCTTAAACTAGCTAATGTAATTTCGCCACTTGCAGTGATGGTGAATTTAGCACCCGATTTTAAATTAATGTTTGTTTTGAGCCATCCACCAGATTTATTGCCGCTGATGTGTTTATTGGCATTAACTTTTAATACAATTTCTCCGGTGCTACTCATCTCGCTAAACGAGATATCCATTGATTTTATTTTATCTTTTGGAATTGATAAATTACCATATTCGGTTTTAATATCAAGTTTCTCAAATGTCCATATTCCGCCCATACTATATTCTCCATCAATTAAAACCACATCTTCAGTTTTGGTTTCATCACTAACTAAGTATTTACTTTTTAATTCACTTAAAGCATTTTCAATAGTATATTCACTGGCTATTTCAGGTTCAGAAGATATGTTTTTAGGATTTGAAAGATAATCGTTTATAGCAGAAATAGCGCAAATATCGAGCTTTAGCAAATTATCAAATGCATCTTTTTTAAGTTCTTCGGAATTGTTACTATTTAAAATTTTCATATAGCCATTAGCTTTATCACTAATGGCTTTATTGCTTCCAATACCAGTTTGAACTGAATTAATGTTTTGAATAGGAATCGTTAATTGCCCATAATTAGTTTTAAGCACTACATCATTTAAAGTGGTAGTTCCTATGATAGAATTACCATCTCTTAAATCTAACTTAATATCAACCTTTTTTTGTGCATAAATGCTGCTTGAAATGCATACTACAATAAGTAAGTTTTGAAGTTTCATAATTGTTGTTTTAATAATGATATTATTCAATTACAAGGCGGTTTACTTTAGAACTTGAATTGGTTTTAATGGAAATAAAATACACACCACATGGTATGGATGAAATATCTATTCTTAAATTTCCATTGGTTGTTTTTTCAATAATAAGTTCTTTTAGTGTTTGTCCTAGTGTATTAATAATTGAAACGTTTATGTCTTGTGATGAGGTTAATGAATAATCAATATTTAGTTCATCTTTTGCTGGATTTGGGTATATTTCAGCTTGAATATCCATTGTGTTTTCCTTTATACCTACGGCGTTACACACGTTGCTGCTTGCTAACGAATTTCGGCGAATGCAATTTGCCATTACTGCTTGCATACGCGCTTTTTGTCCTGCTGTAAACATAGCCATACATCTATCATCACTATAATCCATATAGTTTTGGTAATTGACTCCAGGTGAAGATGATGTGCACGCATCAGTAACAACTGCACCATTAGTACTAGGACAAGTATAATTTTCATCGGCTTGGTTTGGTGTATCGGTTACGTTATCAGTCCCAGAGCAAGAAGAACCATCATCTCCCCAAATATGCCATAATCCAAGCCAGTGCCCAGCTTCGTGAACTAATGTTCTACCTTTGTTATAAGGGGCAGAGCCAGTAGCAGTTCCTGTATTTCCAATATAATGATAATCTATTACTACACCGTCTGTATTGGCGGTTCCACCATAACCCGCCATGTCAGATATAGGAGTTACGCTAGCCGCAACTGTTGGAAATTGAGCATAACCAAGTGTTCCTATATCAGAACCACCAAATTCTAAAATCCATACATTAAAGTATTTTGTTGGATCCCAAATTGAGTTTGGTTTAACTGTAGATTCGATATAAGACATAGTATAAGGTAAAGATGTCCAACCTTTTGATGAAACATTAATACGATCAATGCCAGGTTCTGCCATTGCGTTGCCTGATGGATCAACTTGAGCCATACAAAAATTTATTTCTGCGTCGGCAGCAATTGAGGTAAAGCCCGACTGAGTAACATAAGTACTAAAGTTAGAATTTAACTTACGATAATCTTCGTTTAATATGGTAAGCTGTGAGTTTATTTGTGCTGCATTTAAGTTACGCCCACTTGTTGCCGATGGAGAATTAACAGCTACGCCACTATGTAACACATGAAATACAATAGGAATTGTATAAACGGTACTCGTCTTTTTTTGATTGGCAAACTGCTGATGTTTTGAAAGCATTTGCTGAAACGCTTCTTCGTATTTAGAATTAAAAGTTGGTGATAAGCATTTTCTCTTTGGAGTTTCAGTGTTTTGAGCTTGTAATGTTAATATTACGAAAGCACTTAATATAAAAGTAGTATAAAAAATTTTCATATAAAATTGGATTAATAGATACGCTAAGTTACGAAAAATAATAAGACATTCCTAATGAATTGCTTATTTAAGTACAAGATTTAATGAATGTATTTTAGAAGGATAGTCTTACTGAATGATAAGTCGAAAGTTCTTAGTTTGATAGGCGTTTGTTACATTAAGTTGATATAATCCTGCAGGTAAATCTTTTGTGTCTATACTTGTATGTATGGATTCAACTCTGACTTGTCGTATTCTTTCTCCGGCTATATTGTATAATGCAATTTCGGTATTATTATATTCCATTTTTTCATCCATAAAAACACTTACATTTTCACCTATTGATACAGGATTAGGGGTAATGCTGATGTTAGCAAAAAAATCGTTTTGAATATAAACTATTGGCGAGTAAGTATAAATACCATTGATGTCGTTGATTTTTAATCGAAAGTAAACTAAAGGAGATGAAAATTTGTTATGAATAAATTGACTATAACTTGTAAAAGAGTTTGATTCGCCACGAGCTGCAACTTTTTGAATGGTGTTAAATATTATACCATCCGTTGAATACTGTATTTCAAAATCTTTACTGTTGTGTTCGCTTGCAGTTGCCCAGTATAGAGTATATCCTTTTTCTTCTGATATACATTTAAAATCTACAAGGGTTATAGGAAGTAATAATGAACAGTCACTATAATCTATACCAAAATCAATAGTTACATTGTCAATGGCTAAATGATGGTCGTTATTTGAATCGTTTACATCCGACCAACGTAGCATAATTTCATAATTATTAGGAATTAAAACAGAAAGACATGTGGTTTTATTTTCACTAATTGTGCACGGGAAACCAAATAACTGATTTGAAGAGTAATTGCTTGATGTATCTCGAGGTGCTATATATTGTAATGATGGAACATTTATATAACTTCCAGTAGTTAAATTTGTAATTGATGAAGCTGAAACCTGATAACTGAAATCTAATGTGTTTTGAATGTTTGCATTTCCAGCAAGTGAAAGTTGGTAAGCATCAAAACTAATTTTAAGACTATATATTGTTTTTCCTGAATTGTTTTTTAGTCTTACACCATAATGATAATAAGTGCCGACACTTCCAGGATAAGAATTAGAAGGCCGTGTACCTAACTTTTGGTTATTATCTGAATTACATTCATATGAATATATCCCCCCATTGTTAGAAGGTACAGGAGAAGTAGTTACATTTTGGTGATAAAAAGAGGTTGTGCTTGAGAGGTACCAGCCTAGAAATGTTGAGTTATTTGTCCAACTTGTAATATCCGTATTCCCAAAATCCTGAGTATAACTACCTGTTGTAATTAATACTTGCGAATGTCCTTGAATATAGATAAATAAAAGAAATTTAAGTATTAAATTTCGGCTTTTAATATTTCTAATTGTTTTCAAAAAAAACATTTTCAACTTAAATTCTGAGTAAATTCCTAGTTAAGTGGTTTCGGAATATTTTTTACATAGATTTTGTAAAAAACTCTTGTAGGGTGTTCACTTACTTACAAATTTAAACTATTTAACGAATGTATTTTTGAAATTTTCATTAACAAATTGTTAAAAATCAGCATTTTAAAGCATTATTTTAGACAAAATCGCTCTCTATATCGAGGAATCTTTAATCTAATGATAAGGTTTTATTTATTTTTAACTCTTAATTTTTTATACAATGAAAAAAGGTTTTTCTTTTGTTGTACTTTTAATCATTTGTGGTTTCTTGTTATCGTTTATAAATACGACGACAAATCCTGAAATAGCCATTGGTACTTCAATACCTCTTGGAAATGATAAGTTAAAAGATGTTTCAGGGAAACTATTATCCCTAAACGAGATTAAGACTACTAAAGGATTACTTGTTATTTTTTCGGCTAATACGTGTCCTTATGTTAAAATGTATGCTGAAAGAATAAAGCTAATAACCGATTATTGTGCTCAAAATAATATTGGTTGTGTATTAGTTAATAGTAACGAGGATCAAAGAAAAGATGATGATAGTTTTGATGAGATGATTAAATTCTCAAAAGAAAATAAAATAACTTGTGCACATATTATTGATGTGTCTTCTAAAATGGCTGATGCTTTTGGAGCCACAAAAACGCCTCAATGTTTTTTATTTAATCAAAAGGAATTAGTGTATAAAGGCACAATAGATGATAATATTAGAGATGCTAATGAAGTTAAAGCAGCCTATTTAAAAAATGCCATTGATGCCTTGTTAAAAAAAGAAAAACCCAGTGTGCAAGAAACAAAAGCCATAGGTTGCATGATTAAACGAGTTGAATAGGATATGAGTTTGATGTGTTTTGTATTTCAAGCTGTTTAAATAACAGCTATTTTTATTATATTGTGAAAATATAATTTCACTTAAGCAACATGGTAACTTATAATAATAATTTAGCTGATAAATTTTCTTCTGTATTTGAACCAGAATTATTAAAAGAAATGGAAGCTAAATCCAAAATTCTTTTTGTAAAAGAAGGCGAACTAATTATTGATATAGGTAGAACAGTAACTACAATCCCTTTGTTACTTAGTGGAGTTCTTAAAGTAAGTAGGGTAGATGAAAATGGCAAAGAATTATTATTGTATTATGTAAGTGCTCATCAGAGTTGCGCCATGACATTTACTTGTTGTATGCAACAATATCCAAGTGAGGTGAGAGCAATAGCCGAGAGTGATGTTGAACTTATTGCAATTCCAATAGGGGTGATGGATGAATGGCTTATGAAATATCCAACTTGGAAAAGTTTTGTGATGCGAACAGTAAGAAACCGATTTAACGAATTGCTAAACACCATTGATCAATTAGCCTTTCAAAAATTAGATGAGCGATTAGTTAATTATCTTGTAGATAAATCAAAAGCAACTGGAAGCACTATCATCAATTTATCGCACGAAGAAATAGCACTTGATATGGCCTCATCGCGAGAAGTGATTTCAAGGCTATTGAAAAAACTAGAAAATGAAGGGATGGTGTTATTATATCGTAATCAGATAAAACTTTTAAAAACTATATTTTCATAGTAGTAGTTATTCTTAATCTACTTTCAATTTAATAAAAACAGATTGTGACAAATGTTACTGTCTAGATTCTTTTTCTTACCGATCTTTGTATCAAGATAAACAATAAGATTAAGTTATATGAAAAAGAATATTGGCACATTAGATAAAATAATAAGATTGGGGCTGGCATTTGTAATTGCAATACTTTATTTTTTAAATGTTATTTCTGGAGCTATGGCTTTATCTCTTGGAATTTTAGCTGTAGTTTTTATAGCAACAAGTATGTTGAGTTTTTGTCCTTTGTACCTCCCTTTTGGAATTTCTACTAGAAAAAATAAATCTTAAAAATTAATGATTATGAAACACGAAATTGAAACACAATGGATGGGAAAAATGCAATTTAATGCATTAGTAAATGGTCATACGATTATTATGGATACACCTGAACGAGTAGGAGGTGAAGATAATGGCTCAATTCCTAAACCGTTTATGCTTACGGCACTTTCTGGATGCACGGGTATGGATGTGGTGGCTTTATTAAGAAAACAAGGTAAGCAATTGCGTAATTTTAATTTAAAAGTAAGCGGAGAAATTAGTAAACAGGCTCCTATTGAATATGTAGCAGCTCATATTGTGTATGAGTTAGAAGGTAATAGTGAAGATGAAAAAGCAGCTTTAGAAGCAGTTACAAATTCTCAAGAAAAAATATGTGGTGTGAGTCACATGTTTAAAAAGATTATGCCTGTAACCTGGCAAGTTATCTATAATGGACATGAAATTTTTAATAATTCAACACAAACAATAGCATTACCTAATTGATGAAATCATTTATTATAAAATATAAATTAGCGCTACTCGGATTAGTTATTGGTGCTATTGCAGGATATGCCTATTATTATTTTGTAGGATGTGCTAGTGGAACATGTGCCATTACTTCAAATCCATATATTAGTACTGTGTACGGCGCATTTATGGGATTTTTATTATTAACTAGTTTTAAATCAGATGTACCAAAAAAAATAAATCAAGAAAATGAAAAATAACAAAATAACAATTATTGATGTAAGAACTCGCGATGAGTATAGAGGAGGTCATGTTGTAGGTAGTATCAATATACCACTACAAGAAATTCAATCTCGTGTTGATGAAATTAAGAAACTAGAACAACCAATTTTATTATGTTGTGCTAGTGGCGGAAGAAGTGGGCAAGCAACTGCTTATTTGCAAAGCCTAGGGGTAGATTGTGAAAACGCAGGTAGTTGGCTAGATGTAAATTATAGAATAAATGAAAATTAACCTTTTAATAAATAAATAAATAATGATACAGTTAATTAAAAATTTATTTGGCTTAGGTCCAAAAGTAGATTATAAAGAAATAGTAAAAAATGGTGGATTAATCATTGATGTAAGAACGCCATCTGAATATCAAGGTGGGCACATTAAAGGTTCGTATAATATTCCATTGCAACAACTTTCTCAAAATCTTTCAAAATTAAGAAAAGATAAGGTGATTATAACCTGTTGTGCTTCGGGTATGCGTAGTGCTTCTGCCAAGAGTATTTTAAAAGCAAATGGTTATAAAGAAGTGCATAACGGTGGAGGTTGGATGAGTTTAAAAAGTAAATTATCTTAATGGTATAAATTATGAAAGAGAGAATTTTAACTGGCTGGAATTATATGAGAGTTTTATATCTCATACTAGGTATTGTTGTTATTATACAAAGTATAATTCAAAGAGAATGGTTGGGGATATTACTTGGCTTATACCTCACTTCAATGGGGGTTTTTGCCTTTGGATGTGCATCTGGAAATTGTTATGGAGGAACTTGTGATACAACTTCTCAAAAGTCAATAAATCGTGCAAAAGAAATAACGGATAAAGATGTAAAATAAAATGAGTATGACAGATAAACCTAAAACATTTTCTGAACTTATAGCTGGAAACAAACCAGTTTTGATTGATTTCTTTGCAGAATGGTGTGGCCCATGCAAGATGATGGCACCTATACTGGAAGAGTTAAAAAATAAAATAGGAGATAATGCCACCATTATAAAAATTGATGTAGACAAAAATCCCATGATCGCATCTGCATATAAAATACAAGGTGTTCCAGCTCTTTTGCTTTTTAAGAACAATGAAGTGAAATGGAGGCAGGCTGGCGTAGTATCCGCTCAACAGTTATTACAAGTTATAAACCAATATTTATAAAATTTGAAACGATGAAACAATTATTTTTTATTACCACAAGTGTTATGCTATTTGTCTTATTTATGAGCTGTGGTAGCAACACAGCCAATGGACAGTTTAATCTTTCGGCTATTGAATTTTCTGAAAAAATTAATCAAATGCCAGATGCTCCAATCATTGATGTGAGAACTCCTGAAGAATTTGAAAAGGGGCATTTACAAAATGCCAAGAATTTTAATTGGAATGGCAATAATTTTGAAAATGAAATTTCTACATTAGATAAATCTAAGCCAGTATTTGTTTATTGTTTAAGTGGAGGTAGAAGTTCATCAGCTACAAATTATATGCGTTCTAACGGTTTTACTCAAGTTTATGAACTAAGTGGCGGTATTATGAAATGGCGTGGAGCCGATTTGCCCGAAACCACTGAAACTGTGGCGCAATCATCTTCTAAAGTTAAGGCTGATGAGCTAACTATTGATAAATTTAATGAGTTAATTAAATCAGAGAAAATAGTTTTAGTAGATTTTTATGCTGATTGGTGCGCACCTTGTAAAAAAATGAAACCTTACTTAGAAGAAATATCTAAAGAAATGGCAGATAAAGTAGAAGTAATTCGAATTAATGCCGATGATAACCAGCAGCTTTGTAAGGATTTAAAGATTGATGCATTGCCTGTACTTCAAATATATAAAAATAAAGCATTAACATGGAATCATTCTGGCTACATAGCAAAGGAAGGTGTTGTAACACAATTACAATAAATGTATGAGATGAGAATGTAAAGGGTTGTCTTAAAAGGGGGAAGGCAACCCTTATGTTTGTTTAATGGCAAGTGTCATTTCTCTTTTGTTTGCAAAACCAGGCAAAGCTTTTACAATAAATCCAGCTGATTTTAGATGTCGTTTCATCTGACCTTGAGCACAATAGGTAACTAATTTGCCTGATGATTTAAGCATTGAATTCATACTTAAAAAAATACTTTCTGTCCATAACTCCGGTTGTTCTCTTGGCGAAAAAGCATCATAATAAATAACATCGGCTTTAATTGGTATTTTAAAATTTTCAATTTGCTGCCAATATTTAGTTAAGTTAAAATGAGGCAACACTGCTTGAGTTTGATTCCATTCTTGAAGATGAATTTTTCTGAACAACTCATCCAATTCAGTATCATCTTTAAAATAATTCAGTTCATCTATTATTTCATTTGAAATAGGATAATACTCTACTGCATGATAATTTATAGTTATAGGTGTTTTAAGTACCTCACGAATGGTTAAAAGCGTATTTAATCCAGTGCCAAAGCCAATTTCTAAAATAGTTATTTCTGTTTGTTCTGTATTTAATAAAGGTTTTAATCCTTGCTCAATGAAAACATGTTTGCTTTCTTCAATTGCTCCAAATATCGAATGAAATGAGGTGTTAAACTGTTCACTAAATAATGAATTTGACCCATCATGTGTTTTTAAAAGTCTGATTTGATGAAAATTCATATTCAAATTATTTTAAACTTCGTATTGAAATTCCCAAGCAGATTTGTAATAACGAAGATTTTCTGTGTACTCGATTAACGATTTATAAAATGGATGATTACCAATAGTTGCTGTATCCATAATAATAACTAATTTCTTTTTGGCTCTTGTCAGTGCAACATTCATGCGTCTTATATCCGATAAGAAACCAATTTCGGATTGCGAATTACTCCTTACTAATGAAATATAAATCACATCTCTTTCTTCTCCTTGAAAACCATCAATGGTTTTTACGTCAAGTTCATTGATTAGATATTTAGATTTATCGAAGGATAGCGATATTTCTTTTAATAATTCAATTTGTTCTTTGTAAGGCGAAATAATTCCAATATCTAAGCGTTGTGTTTCATTAGCATTTTGGTATTGTCGCATTAAAAGTTCTAAGTGTTTAAAAACAAGTTCCGCTTCGCCTTTATTTGATAAACTTAATGTTTCAGGATTTTGATATTCATCAAAACTACAGCCTGCTGTATCAATTAATTCAATGGGATTGGAAAGTATATCATAATTTTCATCGAGTGATAATAAAGCATTTTTAACACTCACATCGGCTTCTAATTCATTATTATAAAAATACGAGTTACTGAATTGCATGATGTGCTCATGCATACGGTATTGACGATTTAAAAGCGAAGATATGTTTTGGTGTTTTGTTAATCGGTCTAAAATGGTTTGATCTAAGCCTTCTTGTTTTGCCTTTATGCTTTTTACAACAGGTGGTAACTGAAAATGATCGCCACTAAAAATAACTCGATTACATTTTAATAAGGGTATCCAAGTCATTGCTTCTAAAGCTTGCGAAGCTTCATCAAAAAACAGGGTGTTAAAATGTTTTTTTTGTAATACTTTGTGGTTTGAGGTAACAGGTGTACAACATATCACTTGTGTTTTTTCTATCAGTGAAGAAATAATATATTCCTCTAGTAATTTAGATTCTTTGATACAGTTTTTAGCCTCTGAGTAATATAGGGCACGTTGTTTAGCATCTTCTTTACCAAATACTCGTTTGTATTTTCCAGCCATTCTAAAATACTCTTCGGCATTTTTACGAAGATTTTTTATGTCTTTGTAATGCTCATGTTCTTGAATACTTCCATCAATAGTTGTACGTTGTAAATCTTCAGATACCCGAGCTGGATGCCCCACTCTTAACACCTGAATACCTTGTTCTAATAGTTTTTCGGTAATTAAATCTACGGCGGTATTGGTGGGGGCACACACAAGCACTTGGCTTTCGGATTGTAAAACTAAACGAATAGCTTGTACAATTGTTGTTGTTTTTCCTGTTCCTGGAGGGCCGTGTACAACGGCTATGTCTTTTGTAGATAGAATATGTTGAACGGCTTTGTTTTGCGAAATATTTAAAGGTGGAATAACTAAGGATTGGTTATTATTTTCGAAACTAGCAGATAAATTACCTTCTATAATTTCTCGTAATTCGCTAACACGATTGTGCTTAGCTGCAATTACCACGTCTAATGCTTTTTGCATTTCAAGGTAACTGTTGTCGTCAAATTGTACGTTAATTCCTAATTTGCCTTCATAACACCAATCGGGTAACTCATCAGTATGCATTATAATTTTTAGCCTGTTTTTTCCCGATTGTTTAATAGTTCCTGTAATTTCTATAGTTTCATCCGTGTTTTTAGTAGAAAATAAACTAATGTTTTTGCCTGTACTCATTTGATGAGGTGTATCAAGTTGAGATGTGCGCTCAATCTCTAAGTGCACATAATCGGCATAACCAATTTCGTTATTTAAAATTTGAATAGGATACCATGTTACGCCATTCTTTTTTCGTTGCTCAATATTTGCTTTTAAAAATTGTGCTTTGTATTGTAGATAATCTTCTTCTTGTTCAATAAGCAAAAGTTCCTTTAATTTTTTTAACCGATTTATACTTTGTTCCATTGAAATTTTGTTGCTTAAAATTAGTAAAAAATAAAGTATCTGCTTAAATAAATTATTTTAATGCTGGTTTCATTTTTTTTTACATTAGTACTCAAATTATATTTATATGAAAAAAATATTACCAATTTTAGCCCTATGCACCACAAGCGTGTGCGCTCAAAAAATTACGTATAGTTTTAGTAATGAGTTTGAAACTGTAAAAAAACATCGAGGGGAAGGATTTTATAAATTTGGCGATGATGTTTATGCTGAAGCATATATTCAAAAAGATGAGAAGGATATGGTTTTTCAACTTTTTGATAAAACCTTTCAAAATGTAACTAAAACGGTTACTGCTGAATTTCCTGAATTTGAAAAACATCCAACAGACGAAGGTTTTTTTAGCGTAAAAAACGATTTTAATTGGTTTTTTTCTACTTGGGATAAAAGTACAGAAACAGAACGATTATTTGCTTTACCTTTTGATACAAAGAGTTTAAAATTTGCTTCAAAAGAAATTAAATTAATAGAAACAGGAAGATTAACACCTTTCGATAAATATAGATTTGATTATTCAACTGATAGCACCAAAATGTTGATAACCTATAGGAAGAAACCAGAAATAAAAAATGATAAATTAAATAAAGACATTATTGGCTTTAATTTATTTGATGATAAATTGAAAAAAATATATGCGGCTGAAATAGAAATGCCATATTCAGAGGCTGATATGAATAACGAAGATTATGAGATAGATTCGAGAGGGAATATTTATATGTTAGCTTCGGTAAAAATAAATAATTCGATTGATGGAGAGGTGGATAAAGAACATAAAAATGCTAAGCGTTATGAACTTATAAAAGTTAATCAAAGCAATAATACACTACAATCTTTGAAAATACAATTGGACAATAAATATGTGAGTAGTGTTATTTTATCTGAAGACTTGAATCATAATATTGTCATTACTGGTTATTATTCAAATAATAAGAAAAGTAATGCTGTTGAGGGCGTGTTTTTAATTCGTATTGAGTTAGATGAAAATAGTGCTGTAAAAAACTTGAAAACAACCTATTGTCCTATACCTGTTGAAACACTTCAAGCATTTGAATCGGCTCGTACACGTAAAAAAATGGATAAAAAAGAAGAAAAAGGAAATTTAGAAGCGGCCAATTTAACTTTTAGAAAAGTAGTTTTTTACCCCGACGGAAGTGTAATGGTAATAGGTGAAGAATATAGATTAGATGAATATACACATTATAACGGCAAAACAACATATACTACTTACGTTTACCGTTATAATGACATTATTGTACTTAAAGCAGATAAAGAAGGGAAAGTTTTATGGTGTAACAAAATTCCTAAAACTCAAGCTGGTTCAAGTGACAGTGATTTAGGGTTTCATCACCATGTTTTTAAAGGAGAAGATTTGTTTTTGTATTTAGATAATGCTAAAAACATAAATTTACCTTTAACTGAAGCTCCTGAGCCACACCGAGGAGGAGCTGGCGGCTTTTTAACTTGTGTGAAAATTGATAAAGAAGGTAAAATGACCAAACAATCTTTATTTGATATTAGAGAAGAAAAAATTAAAGTGCATCCAAGCTATTTAAAGTCTATAGGTGAAAATTTAATCTTAGATAGATTAAAAGCTGGTGGTGGCGAATCTAAAGTACTTAAATTGGAAGTTAAATAAACGTACTATCGTTTTAAATTTAAAAGAGTTATTCACGTGCTGAATAACTCTTTTTCTTTTGGCAATACTATAGTATCTTTCTTTTAGTATATCAACTTTTTATAATTATACTACCTTTACTTTGTTCTATTTTATACATCATGTCAATTCATCAAAAACTACTATACAATTCAATACTTTGGTATATTATTCTTTGTTTTTATAATATAGATATAAAGGCACAAACATATATACCTATGCTTAAATATAATAGCGAATGGCACGTTACCAATTGTAATATGGGTTGCGCCACCGATAAATATTATACCATAGGCGATACCATTATTGATGGATTACATTATAAGTTCTTAGATCAATTTCATTACTTAAAAAACTTTTTTATTAGGGAAGATACAATAACTCAAAAAGTGTATTTACGATTAAGAGCAGATATGCCACCAGCTAAGGATTATTTACTTTATGATTTTTCGTTACAAGTTAATGATACTGTTAGCATCACAAATCCGGGAAGTCCTTATCCAAAATACCCAGGTTCTTTTGTGTTGGATTCAATTGTATCAAAACCATTAATTAATTATAATCATCGTTTTTTTTATTTACATGCTTTGGATACAGTTACTGCGCAAACCAAAACCACCATTTGGGTAGAAGGTATTGGTTCGTTATGCTTAATCAACACTCCTGGTGCTGCACCCCAAATAAATGGCGTAGGTCAGCTCAGTTGTTTTTTTAGTAATAACATCAATGAATACAGCCAACTCGATTCCATTTCGGATTGTGTTTCTGTTTATCCATTATCAGTAAATGAATTAAATGCGAATCAAACTATTATCGTTAGTCAGAATTTTGATAAAAGCACTATTACCTTAATATCTAAAAAATACGAGATAGCTAAGTTGTATATTTATTCTACCCAAGCCAAATTAGAATTAGAAAATCAAAACCTTGGATTAAGCACAACGCTACCTATTGGTTCATTATCTAAAGGCTTGCTTTTGGTAAGAATGATGGATGAACAAGGAAAATTATATAGTTATAAAATTTTTAATCCTTAGTAAACATTAGGCAATTCCCCCTTCTTTTAATCTTTCTGCATTTTCGGCAAACTGTAAAGCATCAATCATTTGTTGAATGTTACCATTTACAAAATCA
>JADLER010000206.1 GCA_020846025.1 Bacteroidia bacterium
AACGTTTTCGGGCTTGGCGAAGGTGGCGATTTGCACCAAAAATGTTGATGCGGAGAACCAAACTTTGATTAACCACAAATGTGTCTGCGGAGCTCTGAACCGCCACTTTTGCCAAACCCGTGTTATGCCTTCGTTGTTCATTTTTGTCGTTACATTTTGTCATAAATTGGTCTCGGTATTCGCTTTAATATTGTCGCAATTAGTCGCCAGCGTTTTGTAACATAAGCAACCTTTTTTTTGCTAATAATTGCTTTGTAAATTTGTCTAACCGTTTTTTCAACAGGCATTACCCAAAACAAACCTTCGCCTTTTGCCATTTCTGTATCAACAAGTCCTGGTCGAATGTCTGTTACAAAAATCGGTTCTTTAAGTTTTGTTGCTTTCTGTCTCAGCCCTTCTAAATAATTTATTTGATAGGCTTTTGTCGCATTGTATGCAGGTGCGTTTCTGCTACCACGAAGTCCGCCAATAGAACTTATTGCTGCTAAATGTCCTGATTTTTGTTTTTCAAAATAGTTAAAAGTCCAATCTGCAACACAAGTAAAACCTAATACATTCGTGTCAATTGTCCGCTTTTCTATTTCAAAATCTAGGCTTTCATTTATGTCGCCAATGCCCGCACTAATAATTAATAAATCAAGTCCGCCAAGTTCTGTCGTAAGTTCATCTAATTTCTGTCCAACAACATTTGTGTCATTGATGTCAAATGATTTTATATAAAAATTTGGATTCTCGTTTTTTAATTCATTTAGCAATTCAACACGTCTTCCTGTCAAGCCAATTTTATAATTGTTGTCAGCCAAAAGTTTTGCAAGTCCTTTACCTATTCCAGATGTCGCCCCAATTATTATAGCTTTCTTCATTCTTAATTTTTGTCTGTTTTTTGTGTCGCCCTACAATGAGGCATAACGTTCCCACGCCTTGCGCTCGTTGCCGATTGCGTAGCAGAAACTGTCAACCAAGATAAAATATTTTGCGTACATAAAAGCTTCATTTTTAGAATGTCAACGGCAATTGCGCAAGACGTGTGTTATGCACAGGTGTACTAAAACATATTAGTACACTCCTATATATAGGGCTTGCGCTTAAATTCATATTGTAAGTATCCCCGAAAATCGGACTGGTTAAAATTTGGCAGAAATGTTTAATTTTATCCATACGAAAATGAAAAAAACAAGATTTACAGAAGGCCAAATCATCAAAGCCTTAAAAGAAGCAGAAAATGGCCGCAGCGTTGCTGAAATCAGCAGGGAGCTCGGTATCCATCAGCAAACATTTTACAACTGGAAGAAGAAATATTCCGGCATGGATGGTGATCAACTCAAGCGATTAAAGGAGTTGGAAGAGGAGAATCGCAGATTAAAACACATGTATGCCGATGCTGCGCTCGATATCAAGATGCTGAAAGATGTACTCTCAAAAAAGTGGTAAAGCCTGGTGATCGTAAAAATGTAATAGCTTACCTGAAACAAACCCATCAGGTAAGTGTCACCAGAGCTTGTAAATTAATTGGTTTGTCAAAGTCGATGTATTACTACACATCGATTAAAGATGATTCTTTGGTAATAAATAAACTAACGGATTTAGCATCCGGCAAGCCCCACCGAGGTTTTCCCTACTTTTATAGACGGATAAGAAACGAGGGGCTTGTTTGGAATCATAAACGCGTAAAAAGAGTCTACAACATGCTAAGGCTAAATCAACGCAGAAAACACAAGCGCAGGCTTCCACAACGCTTTAAGGAGGCATTGTGTTTGCCAGCGAATGTAAATCACACATGGAGCATGGATTTTATGCACGACTCACTTATGAGTAGTAGAAAAGTAAGAATACTTAATATTATCGATGATTTTAATCGTGAGGCATTGTGCGTACAGGCCGAATACTCCCATTCCGGAAACAGCGTAGTAAGAACTCTTGAGCAAATAATAAATTGGAGAGGTAAGCCATACGAAATCAGGTGTGATAATGGCCCTGAGTTTCTTTCGCATGTATTTGTAGACTATTGTAATCGGGAAGGAATACAAATCAAATATATTCAGCCCGGTAAGCCAACACAGAATGCATTTATCGAGCGATTTAACAGAAGCTACAGAGAAGATGTATTGGATGCTTACTTATTTGAATCACTCCAACAGTTAAGGGAAATATCAACAAACTGGATGATAGAATACAACCAACTACATCCACATCAATCGTTAAATAATTTAAGCCCATTGAAATATTTAGAAATAAATCAACAAATTTGAATTGTCGAATTTACATCAGTCCTAAAAATGGGGTATTTACAATATCTTCATTATATCCGAGGAAAAGTCTGGCGGATAGTACTATTGTACAGCAGTATAGGCTTTGACGAAGAAGATGAAGAAGAACTTATATTAGAGAAAAGAATAATAGCTGCAAAACATAAAATTCTCAATCAAAATAGAAGACTTTTTTCTCTATGCACCAAAAATGAAATATTATAAACTCAAATTGCATAATATCAATAATTTGAGCGTTAAACAGCAAGCCCCATATAAACCTCAAATATGAAGAATATAATTCAGCAAGAATTTTGAAAATTAATAAACAATAAGATTAAATACTTAATCTATAAAATTAAGATTGTAGATGCTTTTACGATGATACTTGTAGTATTTACTATACCAGAACTCCACTTGGGTTCTTTACAATCTTCACATGAACCATTAGGCACACAAGTAGCACATAACATATCATTTTCTAGAACCCAAGATACCTCGCATGCTGGATCAGGACCCATTGATTTTTTACAGTTACAAGTAACGGTAACATTTGGGCCACCTACAGTTGTAGCATTGTCGGATTGGTGATCAGGATTGTCAAAATATATATACCAATAATTTGATAAATCACCTGTAATTAGAATTGCATTAGATTGTTCATTAAATTGGAATTCAGCGCTAGGTCCAAAAAAGAAGTTAGCAGACTCGTCTACAGGTAATACTGAATCAACTGTAATAAATATTGTAGCGTTAGCTGCTTCATCAAAAACAATGCTAATAACTTTTGTTTGATTTTCATCTATTCGACTGCGAAAGATGTAAGTTTGCCCTGGTGTGTAGTAATTCATAAATTAATTATTTAAAAGGTTGTTAAGTTGAATGTTTATATCTCGGTAAAGTTCGTTGTAATATCCAACACTTTGATACTTTATAATTCCATTTTCATCAATTATCAAAAATAAAGGCATCGCTCTTTCTTTAAAAGAATCAAAAGTGTTATTGTCTATTAAGTAATTTCTATATAAAATTTTGTAGTCTGAAAGATATTTTAAAATTCGCTCAATTGGTCGCTTATTGGAATCAATTGGGTTTAAACCTATGAACTGGATATTTCGGTTTTTTGAATATTGTCTATATAAGCTATCTATAATAGGGTATGATAGCATACAACCATAACACCCCATATACCAAAAATACACAACTGATATTTTTCCTTTAAACAATATAGTTTCTTCTTTTAAATTATGAACGTTAGTCCCATTAATATCATTAACTTCTTGGTTAAGTAATGGATAAATAGAATTGTTTTCCTCAATTGTATCATACTTAATATTATAATCTATTATTTTAGGAGTATAAAAAAATGAATCAATAGATTCATTTTTGAAATTATAATCTTTAATCTGATAATCAATGTATATATTTTCACTATTAACATTATAAGTATTTAGTATTCTTACAAGCATTAAATCATCAACATTAAATAAAAAAGTCGTTTTGTAGTTTTTTACAGGTGAAATGTCAGCAGTTTGTATTTCAAATTTATACGTAATGAAGTCTTGAAATGCTTCAACACCCTTATAATCAACTAAACTTATCTTTGAGTTAAAATAATTATAAATTGTTGAATCAATAAAAAATCTCACACCGCTATGAAAGTAACCTAAAACACTTTTTCCCTCTCCATAAAACTTTCGAAATGTTCCCTCTTTATTCACATTATCTAATGAATAATAATAACAAAAACTTTTATCAAAAAAGGCCTTAAATTCACGTGTAGGTAACTTAGGATTAAAAGTTGTTATAACTATGTTTTGTGTTAGTTGGTTATTATCAGCATTTTTTTTTATTTTAACATTTAAGTCTAAAATATTGGTATCAATGGACCCAATGTTTTTAGAAAGATACCTACAGTTATAGTTAATTTGTGAAAAAGATAAGGTATTCAATTTCAATAAATTAATAATGGAATCTGAAATATTCTGATTTTGGCCTAAGCAATTAAACTTAAGAGCAATTAAACAAAATATTAATGCAAGTTTTCTCATTTATTTTATTGAACTTGAGCACTATTGGCTTGCAGTAACACAAATGTATTATTGTTGATTATTCCACCTTTTTCTACTTTTGGTTTATCACAAATAGTACATTCAGATGTGGGATCACACACAATTTTTTTGCAGTTGCCACTTCCCACAGTACTTACCGTGCAGTTTCCGTTACCCTGTGAACAAGGACAGGTTATTGTAATTGTGTCTCCACCAGCTGTAGTTGTTGCGTTTTCAATTGGATCTGGTACTTCATCAAAGTAAATGAACCAAAAAATATTGAGGTCATCTGTTATTGTAATGATATTGTTATTAATTACAAATTTGTTATTTTCTGCGAAAACAAAAAGACATCTTGAGTCTGTTGGTTGAATCGGTTCATTAGTAAAACTAACTGTCGCATTACCTGACTGATCAAATACAATAGATATAACGCGTGTTTGAGTGTAATCTTGATTTATGCTCCTAAAAGTATAAATCTCTCCTGGTGTGTAGTAGTGCATATTTTTATTTATTTAAAGATCAAATATAAATAAATTATCGGAATGTCAAACACTTGTGCATAACTTGTTTATAACCCCCATAAACTTTCGCAAATACATCCAAAATCTGTTAGCTTTGCGTAGTTCGCATGACGGTTTATCTTATCAACGAATATATACTTTTTTTTCATTTACAAATCATCAAACG
>JADLER010000207.1 GCA_020846025.1 Bacteroidia bacterium
CACCGCTAACCGAGCCTATAATGCCAGATATAATATCACCAAATACACCACCAATACCAGATATACCGCCATTACTACCACCCCCCATACCAGGTATATTATTATTTCCATCTATTAATTGTTGATTTTGATATTCATAATATAAATTGTGTAGTAGCATATAATCTACTCCAGGATAATTTCCTTGAAAAGCACCCTTAGTACTATAACAACTCGCTCCTCTATAATCAGGGTGCTCTAACCTGTCCTGTGCCGACCATTCCCAACCTCCATGGTTACAATTACCATAATTGTATGGTCCTTGGCAGGGAGCTTGATTAATAGGTTCTCCGTATATTGAGAGTTGTCGCAACAACGCACCATTTTGATGCAATACTTTTCTTAAAAGCTCTGACCATTCTAAAGACCACAGTCCCGTATTATTTTGCATAAACACATAAGCTGGAACAGGTATTGGTTGTCCTCCTATTTGGGCAGCAGTATTTGCACCTGCTGCGTCCCATGTTTTAAAAACTGCGGCGTCCGTACTTACACCTGGAGAGCCTGATTGTAAGGAATATTCCAAATAACCAAATGTTTGAGCATTTGGGTCGGTATAATTACTGCAACCTGTTACATAATAAGTTGACCATGGGAAATCTGAATTAACATGACAAGTCATACGGCTTAGTGCAAAGGAATAAATCCACGCATCGCCACCAACAGTATTGGCTAAATTGCCCTGGCTGTTTCCTTGACTATCTAAATATCTTAGTTTCCAAGAATTATTTACTCCTTTACAATAATTATAAACTCGTTTTGAAATTTCTCTAGCCTCCTGCCTAATGCTTGTTTCTCCATCTTGAAAAGCCTCGCCATTATAGGTAATTGATGAGGGAATGTATTTGTCAATAAACATCATGGCTATCAACATAGAGTGGTATTTATCTTGAGATAAAGGCATTTTGTGTTTTGGAGCATTACCGGGTGAAAAATGGTCACTAAAGAAATTATCAGCCGATTGTGCATCAGTATATTGAATACCTGTAAACCCCGATTGTGGGTTATGCTGGTCGTTTGCTACCAACGAATAATTGTAATGAAACAAATTTTCATTATTATTTGCGGTAAAATAATCGCTCGGCATATCATCTCACAATATAAAACCATTTAACAAGCCATTTTGAGCAATGTGGTCGTTACTGGGTTCAGGGCTATCCCAAAACTGCTCGGCCTCCAAATCTAAACGATTAATGGCATAAAGCAGATGGTACAACTCCTTGATAGTTTCACTCGTGTTTTGATTATTGCGGGTTAATAATTTATACTCTAGGGCTAAAGCCATTATATACATATTGGTAATATCTATTTGATCAGGGCCTGTTGTAGATTTTGGAGCAAAGTCGTTACTACTATTCTGGTCTCTGTTTCTTTGTGCAAAAACAATACAATCACCTTGGTTTTTACCTACTTTCATAAAATCGTTTATCATTCTTGTACGATAGTACCAATAACGACGGTGGGCTTTATCGTTGTCGATATTTTGAGAATAAATAGTTTTATTCAAGAAAACAAATACAACAATCAATACCCAGGATTTTATTATATAATTCATAACCTTATTTTCTTTTAAATTTTAAAACATATTGTCTTTTAGCAATGGCAACTAGTGATAAATCATTTTTTGTTAACTTTTGAATTTTCCATTTCTGATAATAATTCCCCTCAGGAACAACATAATTCTTGTCACAATAATTATTTACGCAATATAAAGGCGGTTCTAATGAGTAAAATTCTATTTCACTATTCTTGTTTTTAAATTCAGCCTTACCTGATTTTGCTCTTCCTTGAATAATCATTTCGGAATCCTTATTATGATGTTTTAAGAAAGAAATTTCTTTATACCTATTATTTCCATTATAGTTTATTAATTCGGTGCTATCAATACCGTCCACTTCGTATAATGTTAGTGTCCAGTTGCCAAGAATATGTTTTTTCGCTTGGTTTTGAAATCCACCTTGTGGATATTTTTTGCAGGTGCTAAAAAATAAAACAATACCTGCAATGGCTGTGATGTATTTTAGTAGCTTCATATATTTTTTATTTTAGAGGGATTATTCCTTTCAGCAATTAGAATACAGTTACCTTGATTTTTACCAATTTTCATAAAATCGTTTATCATTCTTGTACGATAGTACCAATAACGACGATGAGCTTTATCGTTATCTATATTTTGAGCTTGAAAATCATTATTCAATATTGATATGAATATAATGGAGTATAGTATTTTTTTCATCGTTCTAATTATTTTGATAACTTAATTAAGTAAGAAGCGTTTTCTTGTAAAGCAAGAACAAATTCATTTTTTTTAAGTTTTACAATAGTCCATTTAGAATTATTTCCTTCAGGTGAAAATATTGCTCTCCAGCAATAAGTTTGCCCTTGATATACATTACATTTAACAGGATTAGGATGTCCTGTAACCGATAAAATTTGGTTATTATCTGTTAAATGAGCTCCATAAGTAAATCCAGCAACACTAATTGATAAAGATGTTTTTGTGCCATTTTTATTAACGCTTACCTCTTTAAACATTTCTTCGCCATTGTTATTAATTAAATTCGTACTATCAATGCCATTAACTTCGTACAAGTCTAAATGCCACGTAGCAAGAATATGTTTTGTTGCACGGTTTTGAAATCCGCCTTGTGGGTATTTTTTGCAGGTTGTAAAAAATAAAACAATACCCGCTATGGCTGTGATGTATTTTAGTAGCTTCATATTATTAAAAGTATTACTTTTTTCCGTAAGTGTCAATAACTATTTTTAGTAAAGCTTTCAATTCCGATAAACTCTGTAATTTATAATTGGTAGCAAAAGCTTTATCCTGCCAAGTAGTAGGTTTTGGGAGCCTGAAACTCTGAAAATTCCGAAGGTGATTTTTAAAATTCTAACAGGCGTTAAATATAAAAACCCTGACAGTCTTATAACCATTGTTGTTATAAGGCTGTCAGGGTTATTTAATACGCAAAGTTTTTAATCTTGTAAATGGTATTTGTCTTTTACCTTATCAGTAGGATTCAAACCTAACTTTTAATCAATTAAATTAATTTTTTTGGTAACGCTGCTTCCTAAATTGGAAATTACTTTAAACCAGCCCGCACGAATTTACGATCTATCCGAGTGGACATCATAATTTAACAAAACAATTATTAATCTTGATTTTACAAAACTAAAAGAATTATTGTGTAGGCTCATATTTCCACATATTATACTCAGTATATAAAACAGAACCTGAAGAATCCAATCTATATGATTTATACCAAAGTTTTATATTGTTGTTGTTAATCTCTAAAACATCTATTGTATCAGTTCCATTAAAAATAATTTTTGTGTCGTTTGATATTAAATTCCAAGTACCAATAAAATTAGTATCCGGGTCGCTTATTGGACAACCAGAACCCTTGATGGTGTATAAATTATTATCCGAATTGAACCAAATTTTTGAGGTCAATTCACAAGAATCCATCGGTATATCTTCAGTACTTGATAATGGCCATAGGTTTAAATGTTGTTTTGCGTAATTTGAGGTATCGTAATATGTATGGGTTTGTTTCCATTTTGTTGATATAAGTATATAGTGAACTGATGGTTGACCATTGGTGTTATCTACTACTATTGGAGACGTATCTTTCTTGCAAGAGCATATAAATAATATACCCATACAGATGCTTAAAATAAATTTTAAATATTTCATTGTTTTAACTTTTTTAATGCCTTTCTTTTTTACCATACGGTACTATGTTATCTCTATTCATTTCTCAATCAGATTTTATTGTTTATAGTGTTTCATTGGATGATCCTAATTATAGAATTACATCAATTAATTAAACTGAATTAAATAAGTTACGGTATCATTCTTTGGTATATAAATCCGATCGTAATTAGAAGTATGTGATGAATTCGAAGGTTCGTACACATACCATTCTACCATATTAGTCGTATTCCCAAGCACTTTATACGTTTTAGGCAATAGCGTATCATAGATGTTTTGATTATAAAGATATCCTAAATCAATATTGCCATTAATTCTAGCTTTAATATAATGCTGAGAGTTTGCATTTTTTTTAATACGAATTCTAATATATGCGCTCGGTTCTAACTCAATGGTAACAGCTGTTTTTGTATATGTAATTTCCTTCGTTCCAAAGCCATTATAAATATCATCTTTATCGCACGTGATAAAATAACGATGTGTAGGAATTTTAAAATATTTAATATAGTAGTTTCCTGCTGCATCTGATACAGCAGAAGCTGTTTGATTATGATGCGTTGAGCCATATTTAGTATCTGTTAAGTTAACCGTAATACCAGCAACCGTAGCTCCCGTTCCTTTTTCAATAATAGTACCTCTTACATAACCATAACCTGATTTTTTACACATAGCAAATAGAGTAATAGACATAATGGAAAATAAAATATGCTTAAACATTTTCATATTTTAATGAATTTTCTATATTCCACACCTCCGTTAAAATATTTAACTTGAAGGATATAAATTCCAGATTTAATAGTTTCAACCTCAGTAACTTCAACATCAGTATTATTTATATTAGATAAATTAATTATCAATTCATCTAACTGATTATATACCCAAATATCAGAAATATTTTCAGAAGACCTGACAAAAATAGAACTATTTGTTGGATTAGGGAAAATAAGTAAATTACTATTTTTTGTATATGAATATGGCATAGTATTTTCTTCTTGGAAAATCACAACTACTGTTTGGGTATCAGTTATATGATTATTTGTACTATCTATGTATGAATGCGTTACATAATATTGACCTGGCTTTTCATAACAAACAATTGGATCTATCACTGTTGATGTTTTTCCATTTCCAAAATCCCAAAAATGTGAATCTTCTTTTGCGCCATCCTGATAACCACTTACCTCAAAACAATTTCTACCTTTATATAGGAATAACGTATCAGATGAACTAGTTGAGTCAATTCCTGTTCTAAAATTAGTCGTTATTCTTGCTAGTTTATATGCAAAATCCGGTTCTCCATTAATATTAGGTCCTATTGATACATTATTTTTAAAATATAGCATTCCAAAGATATTTGTCCAAATATTAGTTGCACTACCACCATTAGGACCGCCATTGTTATAACAAGACCAAAAATATATATTATATCTTTTAAACCCTTGCAATCCATGAATAAAAATCTTTTCATTATGCTGTGGAAAGGAATAATTAAACGCATTAGTTTCATTACACTTATTAGATATAATATTATTATTTGGTAAGTTAGGTAATAAATAAGGATCGTTAATCCAAAAATAATCTGCATTCTTAACCCAGCCATATCCTTTCGTTCTTGCTGTATTTCGAGATTCTATATATTCAATTTTTCTATTTTGTTTTAATGCAGAACCTCCGAAATCCCATTTAGAAACATAAGTATCAGTTGATAAATTTAAATCAATGGTAAAATTCCTTAAAGCTTTGAAATTAGCTCTATGATTAATTCCTTGTGTTTGTGTCCAATCATACCAATATAACCCATTACCAATGGCACCATGATACATACTTGTTGACCAAATACTATTATGAAATTCAGCATCTGTATATTCATCTGTGGCAGGATTACAGTCCGTCATAGCAATTTCTCCGAATATAAAAGGTTTAATGCTATTATGTATGCTCCCTATCCAATTATCGGATACTCTTTTAGGTAAATCATCGTGCCTTTCCTGATGCAAATCTCTAGACGTAGAATAATGATTACAAGACGCAATATCAATTGATGCACAGCTAAATGTGTTGTCCTCTTTAATTCCAATACTATTTGTTCTTGAAGTTCCAATAGAATTATAACCTGTCGTAATTAAATGTCTAGGGGCTCTATTTTTCAAATAACTTGACATTTCACAATGCCAATTCATCATATCAGTTCTGACAGAACCACTAATTTTCCAGTTTTCTAAACCATTCGCTTCGTTTAAAAGGGAATATATACCTAAATTAGCACTATATCCCCATCTCGCAATGATATAATCTAATTTCTTCTTAAATGCTATCTTAGCAACAGGGTCAGTTAAAAAATCTTGAGGATTTGAGATAATACTTGAATAAGGAGAATGTGGCCATTCAGATCCAGAACCATAATAGGTTTCATTAGTTAAAGTCTGATCTTGCATTAATGTTAGAAAAATGTACATTCCAATACTCTCACATAAATCAAAAGTCTGATCTAGTTGGTATGCGTGATATTGTCTTCTGAAATTTTCACCAGGTACTCTGTTGCTACCATAAACCCCTAGCTCTTCCCATTCAATTTCATTACTCCAAGGATCAAGTCTAATACGAGCTAAATTTCCACCATTATTAGCTAAGTCTCTAATATAGTTTCTTTGATCATCGAATGCTTGATTACAATCATTCTGTTGGTTACCACATGGTATAGCAAAAGGAATATTTTGACCCAAAGCAAAAATTTCATGTGATCTCGAATCTGTAAGTTTCCCTAAACTATTTAATGACCAAAATCCATATTTACTAAGATCAATTACTTTAAAACTACAATAGACCTCATCAACTTTATTACCAGCTACATATAATTCTAAATGTAAGTGATAGTCGCCTACCCTCTCTGGGGCAAATCTTATTCTAAATGGGAAAGCAGATTGTTGTTGTGTGTAACCATTACCAACCAACGAAATATCACGATAATAAAAGCCGTATCTTATTTGTTGAGGGCCTGCGCCCTGTTCTTGCTGATAATACGTCCCAACTAATTTAATTTGATCTTGATCGTACGGATTAATGCCATTATTACTTCCATTCAAAAAATCTTCAATTAGTTGATTTATACTCGGTGGTAATTGTACGCCAATTTCAAATCTATCAAATCGATAAATTGAATTCCAATAAACATCATATCCAAGAGGCGACTTAAAAGCAACAGGATTTAAAAAAGACTGTTTGATTTCAGCAGTAAAACTACCCTGAGGAGTAAAATCAATAACTGTTGCACCCGCTTGCAATAATATTTCTTCTGAAGCTTTTATATCAATATTAGCATTTAAAGATGTTGAATTATAATATACAACATTGGCAACACCAGAAATATTTACTGTGCCGCTAGTCCAAGGTTGAGTTCCGTCAATATAAAGAGGTGAGGACACATAAGGTACTTGTGAATAAATCAAATAATGAAGTGTTATAAATAATAAAATTAAATATTTCATAAACTTATTTTTTTAATGCCTTAATTTCACTTTGTTGTAAATTCAATTTCTTTTCTAATTCAATTGTATAAAGTGTTAATTCCTCAATTTTTTTTAAAAGAATTGTACTTATTTCTAATATATCAACACCATTTCTTTTTACATCTTCAGTACTTGGCACATCAGGCAAATGATTGTGAGTTAAAATAAATTTTTCAACCTCTGATAAATTTTTTAATTTATAATCTTTGTCAAACACATAATCAGCCCAATGCGTTGTTGTTGAGACTGCAACACGTATTTCCTTAGCCAATATTAAGCCATCAACGCTAAGCATCGCATTTGCTGCCACTCCGCCTACTTTTGGTTTCCCTGTACCTATTTGTGTTCTACCATCTCCATACACTACAAAAGTATTTTTATTAAACCCATTACCATTATTGTATATAGAAAATGCTTTTACACTATTATTGTATGTTACTACTTTCACACCATTGGCATCATTGTCATTTTGATTAATCTCTAAAGAAGTATTTGGATCAATAGTTCCATTAGATGTGCCTCCTATCTTCACATTTTTGTCCATAGTTATTTTTTTTCCCATCTTCACTATCCCTCCATAGGTTCCCTGACAGATAGATACATCGTTTCCGCAAAACCAATTTAATAATAAAACTCCATTATTATTTACACCCCCAATACTCGCATCAATAGAGCTACCACCACTCCATGTTTGAAAATTTAAAAGCCCACTATTAGCAACGTAATTACCCGAAGCGTCAGCATCATATATTTGCATTATTCCTCCAAACTGATGATTTGCCCAAGCTTGCGAGCCGCACAGGCTTCGGGTATATTCAACACTTTATTACCATAATGAAACTTATTAGAGGTATTTGATGTGGAAGGTGTAAAACTTATACCTTTACTACCATCAAATGTAAATCCTTTTTTTAACTCTACATTATTATTAACTTTTAAATTACCATCAATTTTAGCATTACCACCCACCAAAATATCTTTTTCGGCTCTTAGTGTGTCTTGCGATATAATTTCTCCTTTAGCTGTAATATCTTTTTTAATGTGCAAATTCTTTTTTCCTCGTATATTACCATCAATAATGGCATTTCCTGCAACTTTAATGTCTTTTGATGCACGTACAGTGTCAAGCATACGGGTTTCACTATTTACATTTAATGAACCATTTACAGTGGTGGTTGGAATGGTATTCTGCGCTTTAACAATTACTACAAATAAAATAAAGCATAGAGAGATAATTTTTTTCATAACGTTTATGTTTTAATTTTTGTACTAAAATAATAAATCGGTCATAAATGACCTAATAAATTTTAAATAAAAATGAATTTTTATAGTAGTGCGGACAAAAAAACAAGACCTGATATTAAAAAAAATAGGCATGACGCTTTTTAAACAAAGGCAGTCAAAAAAATTGTCACGCACTACAGTTGCTATTATGTTAAATACAGACGAAAAACAGATAAGAAGAATAGAAAGTGGAGAAGTTAATTGCACCATTCTCACTTTCTTAAAACTTTGTTACGTTTTAGAGATTGATAGTAGTTTTATTTCTCAAATAAAATTAGGGGAGTTTATCATCAATGAATAGAAATTAATGCCCATCCAATAACACTTTTTATATTTAAAAGATGGTATAGTAAATGTTACTAATGAATAAATCGGACTAACCTATCATTAAAAACAGAATTATTTACTAAAACCAAAGAAATCATCGATTAATTTAATAGTAGAATGTAAACGTTCCTCTCCTACTCCTTTAATAATGTCATAACGAACACCTAATACCTCAAGCTCTTGTTTATTTAATTCAAATAAATAATCGCGTATATCTTCATCAAATCGTTGTGGATCTTTTACCCATTCCACATCATTGTTAGAGAGTAAATAATAATCGTAATCATCTGCCTTAATAGACTCACTAATTATTTTTGGAACTGTTTTAAAGCGATGTTGTGCCCAAATTTTTATCGTTATTAATGTTGTATCATAAAACAAAAAACCTTGAGCTTTAGATAACATACTTTTTTCGAGTGCTAATTGCTCTTTAGCAATTAGTACTAAATCAGAAAGTTCATACTTTGAGATATCATGTCTTTCAAAATACTGACGCGCATACTCCGGCACAAAAACTGTGCGATAGTGCTGAGCAAGCAACTCACACAAATCTGATTTTCCAGTGCTCTCAGGGCCAATAATGGCAACCTTTTTTATGCGTTGAGTTGCTTTTTCCATTGCCAATATCCATAAATTACCATTATGCTAAAAAACGCATATAATAATGCGTAGGTTGGCATATCTTTTACAAGATACAACATTATATATGAGCCATCTATTAACAACCAAAATATCCAATTCTCAATCCATTTTTTTATCATCATATAAGTACAAGTAAAGCTACAAGCCGTTAATATTGAATCAAAAACAATTTTGTCTGATTTAAAAAAATGTAAAATAAAATAATATAGAACTACCTGAACAAGTGTTATTACAAATAAAAATAGGTAAAGTTTTTTTGGTGTTTTTGAAACAATAAACTGCTCATCTTTCTTTCTATTCCAATAATACCAACCATAAATTCCACTAAAGAAATAAAATATATTTAAAAACATATCGCCCAAAAGGCGTTCTTGATAAAAGGCAATAATAGAAATAACAACCGAAATAAGAGCCATTGGCCAACACCAGATAGTTTGACGAATCGTTAATAGAACTCCCAATACTCCTGTTATTAAAGCTATCCAGTTTAAAAATTCCATTATTCAATAGGAATATTTTTTTCTTTACAAAATCTTATGAATTCAACATAACGTTCAAAGGGTTTATCTCCTTTCCAGATATGTCCATATAAAGCAACTCCATAAAACCCTAATTCATAAGCCTTTTCAATGCTTTTTTCATTAACACCACCTCTGGCTACAATATTTTTTCCTGACTTCTCAATAACAGCTTTCACAGTTTCAGGATAAAAGCCAGCATACAACTCTCCAGATAAATTATGAAACATTGTTCCTAAAAAACAATAATCAGTACTTATTTTTTCAGTAAAATACACATCTCTTACTCGCTTATAAGAAACTGAACGGGTAAGATTAGGCTTACGAAAATATATCATTTTTGTGTTCCACCAAAGCCTTAGTTTACGTTTTAAGTGGGTAGAAGTAAAATGAAACCCTCTTAAATTATATTTTAATGCCAATTTGTGATGCGAATGAATTACAATTCTATTGTGAAAATGCGCAGGAATGGCTTTTATATAGGCCTCCAACTCTTTTGTTGAGAAATGTATTTTACGAACATGCAGTATTCCAAGACCTGCTTCAAACATCTTAATAACATTTTCAATTTCATCTTCGTTTTTACGGGCGGGAGTTATAACTATTAATTTCACTGAATGATAAATTTATAATAAATGATTAATTTTTTGCAATAAGGATATATCTCTTTCAAGAGCATTTCCAACAACTATATAATCTGGTTTTGCTTTTAATATTTCTTTAACTTTTGATTCGCTATCTATACCGCCACCAACAACAACAGGAATTATAACATTTTTCTTTACCTCTTTAATAATCTTGGTACTTAATATTCTTTTTGCGCCACTTCCTGCCTCTAAATAAATTAATTGTTTACCGAGTAACTCTCCAGCTATTGCAGTGCTAATAATTTCTTTGGTATTAACTAAAGGTTTTGTTTTAGTAATTTTTTGCGTGGTTGATTTACTTGCGCCTTCAACCAAAATATAACCAGTTGGTATAGTATGCAGTTTCGAGGCCTTTATTTTATTGGCAGCTTTTATGTGCTTTCCTATTAAATATTCCACATTTCTGCCCGATAATAAAGATAAAATCAAGATAGCATCTGCATGCTTTGATACCTGCGACTCATCTCCAGGGAAAATAATTACAGGAATCTTAGTAATTGATTTTATAGATTTTATTATTTTCTCGAAATTATTTTTCTTTAATCCACTGCCTCCAACAAAAATATAAGACACCTTACTTTTATTAGCTAATTGAACCAACATCGGATTGTATTTATCCGGATCAATAAGAATAATTAATTTAGTATGTTGTTGTTTATTGAGCACGTTATATTTTTTCTAAAGGATATACTAAAACATAATTTTCGAATACTTGATAGTTTAATTCATACGCCTCAACTATTCCAGAAAAATTAATCTGTCCTATTAATGTTCCTAAGTTATGTTTTGTAAATGGTTTTACAAATAAATGTTTAATAAATTCAACTCCCTCTACACCATGTATTTTAAATAATGTTTCCTTAGCAGCCCAATAAATCATTAGTTTTTCTGAATCATCGTCAGCATCTATCAACTCGCTTTCTGATAAGAATTTAGTTTTAATTGTTTTTACTTTATCCCTTATCCGTTCAATATCAATACCTGTTTTTTCATTCTCATTTATGATAATAGCTAACTTATCATACGAATGAGAAATAGAGATATGAACCGATTCATCTTTCAAATATGGTTTACCGTTGGGATTATATAATATATTAACAGGTTTATGCAAAAGATGCTCTAATAAATACATAGATGCTTTACGCTCAAGGTCTCGTTTTCCGCTAATATTGTTGCATGTAGCAAAATCATTAAGATTTAAAACACCATAAAACAGTCCTTTTTTTATGTTAAAAACCTGTATCAATATTATATCAATTTAATGCTTAATTATTTGAGTGTTACAAACTTATAGTTTATCTTTGTAAGATTATAAAAAACGTAAACTTTTAATTAACAAATAAACATGTCAGAAGTAGCAACATCAAAGTACTTAGCGTACAAAGTAAAAGACATCTCATTAGCAGAATGGGGTCGTAAAGAAATAAAATTAGCAGAAGAAGAAATGCCAGGATTAATGGCATTGAGAAAAGAGTATGGGGCATCAAAACCACTAAAAGGAGCTCGTATAGCAGGTTGTTTACACATGACAATTCAAACAGCTGTTTTAATAGAAACATTAATTGAATTAGGCGCAGAGGTTACGTGGTCATCTTGTAACATTTTCTCAACTCAAGATCATGCCGCAGCTGCCATTGCTGCTGCAGGTATTCAGGTATATGCTTGGAAAGGAATGAACGCAGAAGAGTTCGACTGGTGTATTGAACAAACATTATGGTTTGGAGAAGATCGTAAACCTTTAAATATGATATTAGATGATGGTGGAGATTTAACAAATATGGTATTTGATAAATTTCCTGAATTAGCTAAAGGTATTAAAGGACTATCTGAAGAAACAACTACAGGTGTTCATCGTTTATACGAACGTATGGCAAAAGGAACATTGTTATTACCTGCAATTAACGTAAACGACTCAGTTACTAAATCAAAATTTGATAATAAGTATGGCTGTCGCGAATCGTTAGTTGATGCTATTCGTAGAGCAACGGACATTATGTTAGCTGGAAAAGTAGCCGTAGTAGCTGGTTATGGAGATGTAGGTAAAGGATCTGCTCAATCACTTTCTTCGCAAGGTGTGCGCGTAATCGTTACCGAAATTGACCCAATTTGTGCTTTACAAGCTTGTATGGACGGGTATCAAGTAATGAAAATGGATAATGCCGCTAAAATTGCCGATATTTTAGTTACAACAACTGGAAACAAAGATATTATTGTTGGACGTCATTTCGAAAGCATGAAACACGGTGCTATTGTTTGTAACATTGGCCATTTTGATACCGAAATTGATATGGCTTGGTTAAACAAAACCTATGGCAACACAAAAGATACCATCAAGCCTCAAGTAGATAAATACACTATTAAAGGAAAAGATATTATTGTATTAGCCGAAGGACGTTTGGTAAACTTAGGTTGCGCTACCGGACACCCAAGCTTTGTAATGAGTAACTCATTTACTAATCAAACTCTAGCCCAATTAGAACTTTGGACTAATACTGCTGCTTATGAGAAAAAAGTATATGTATTACCAAAACATTTAGATGAAAAAGTAGCTCGTTTACATTTAGGTAAAATTGGTGCCGAATTAGATGTTCTTAACCAAGAGCAAGCTGATTATATAGGTGTAAAAGTGGAAGGCCCTTATAAAACAGACGCTTACCGCTATTAATACAATCAAACATCATATATTAAAAAGCCATTTGAAAATTCAGATGGCTTTTTTGTTTGAAAAATCAACTTTGATATTATCTTTGCTCCCCTATGAAATTAGAAGTAAAAACATCACAACTGCCTAACTCCGGAAAAGGCTTATTTACAAAAAGCGATATTAAAAAAGGAACTAAAATTATTGAATATAAAGGCGAAATTATTGACTGGAAAGAGTATGAAAAACGTGTAGAAAGAGATGAGGACGGCTATTTGTTTTTTATTAATAAAAAACACTGTATAGATGCCTTTAACACACCTCAATACAAAGCCCGCTATGCAAACGACGCAGCAGGTCTTAGCAGAGTTAAAGGGTTTAGAAACAACTCTGTATATGAAATTGAAGACAATAAATGTTATATTGTAGCCACACGCAATATTAAAGCAGGCGAAGAAATTTTTGTAAGTTATACAAAAGAATATTGGGATTGTATAAGATACAATATCAGTATTGGACGAGGTAAAAAGTAAGCGATAAAAACTTAAGCTAATTTTTCAGCAAGTAGTTCCATTTCGGTACGGGCTGGTTTTTTGTTGTATATAATATTGAAAACTGCCGAAGTAATAGGCATTTCAACTTGGTATTTTTTATTAATTTCTATAACACATTTTACAGCATAATAACCTTCGGCTATCATATTCATTTCAACTTGGGCTTGTTGTACACTATATCCTTTTCCTAACATGTTTCCAAACATACGATTACGGCTAAATTGCGAATAAGCTGTTACTAATAAATCGCCTAGGTATGCCGAATCTTTGATGTCTCTTTCAATAGGATGTACAGCATCTACAAAACGTTTTATTTCTTGAATGGCATTACTCACTAATACTGCTAAGAAATTATCACCGTAGCCTAATCCACGGCAAATACCACCTGCCACAGCTACTACATTCTTAAGAACAGCTGACAACTCAGTGCCATAAATATCATCACTACTATTACATTTTATATAACGACAACGCATTAATGAAGATAATAACTCTGCATTGGAAATTTGACTACATGCAATGGTTAGATACGATAATCTTTCTAACGCTACTTCCTCAGCATGACAGGGTCCCGTAATAACACCAATGTCTTCAAAGGGTACATTGTATTGACTATTTAAATATTCACCGACTATCAAATTATACTCTGGTACAATACCTTTAATAGCTGAAAAAACTTTTTTCCCTTTGAAACATGTTTTAGGTAAAGTACTTAATACAGTGTGTATAAAAGCAGATGGAACCGCTAAAATAACAATGTCGGCACTTGAAATACTGGCTTCTAGATTAGAAGAAAGATTTAATTTTTGTACATCAAACTGTACCGAATTGAGGTATCGTGGGTTATGTCCGAATTGTTTGATATGAGTAATATCCTGTTCGTTTCTTAAATACCAAGTTACTTGGTGTAAATTATTACATAAAATCTTTACCAATGCTGTTGCCCAACTACCACTGCCTATTACTGTTATTTTGTGAGTTTGATTCATTATTTTTTAATTCGCTTAATTCAATGGTGTGTTTTATATATAAATAATATCAGTCTCATTTAAAATCTCAATTCCTTTTAGGGCTTGATAAATACGTGCTAGCGTTACAACATCTTTCACGCAATAAGTTTTTATCCGTTCAATATTTTTCTCTTCGTAATATACCTTTGCAATTTGACTTCCATCTATATCATCTTTAGGTGATGGGATTCCAAAAATGTGAGCTAGTAAATTTAATGAAGTAAAATTTTTAATATCACCAAACCTCCACATTTCCATAGTATCTAAATGTTTTACCTCCCAAGGTTTCATACCTTGTAATTGTAGGAGTTTCGGCAAAGGTAATTTGTTAACAAGTATTCTCCGACATAAAAATGGGTAATCAAATTCTTTTCCATTATGTGCACAAAGGGCATGATGTTTAGAGTTAAAATATTTCTCTAATAATTCAGAGAATTCAATTAAAATCAATCGTTCATCATCTCCAGATATAGCTTTTGTTCTAAATTTCCCTTCACTAAAGAATCCTAAACCTATACACACTACTTTGGCAAATTCTGCATACACACCAGCTTTTGAATATTGTTGTTCGGCAGTTACATCTTTAGAGTACAACCACTTCTTATCCCATAATTCCTTTTCTTGCAATGATAATGAACTATACTGATAGTGAATAGGGACTGTTTCAATATCTAGAAATAAAATATGTTGTAGGTTGGGTTCCATTATTTAATTCGTTCATATTTCTGAAATGTATAATCGTATAAATTCTTTTCATCGGCTTGGTGTGCTTCTTCCCATACTAACTGAAACTGTTGAAGGTTAATTACTGGAAAATATACGTCGCCATCTATTGTTGTATGAACTTTTGTTAAATAAATACTATCAATTAAATCCATAGATTTCTTGTATATTTCGCCACCGCCAGTAATAAAAATTTGAGACTCATTGGCAAGTAATTTAAAGGCATCTTGTAAACTACTTGCTATAAGTATGTCAAACTCATGATTTGAATTAAAAGATGTGTCTCTTGTTATCACTACATTTTTTCTACCGGGTAACACTCGCCCTATAGATTGAAAGGTTTTTCGACCCATCACCACAGGACAGCCCATTGTTGTAGTTTTAAAAAATTTTAAATCAGCAGGTAAGTGCCACAACAATTGGTTGTTTTTTCCAATGGCATTATTTAAAGAAGTAGCAACTATACTAGAAATTTTCATAAAATTAAGCGCAGAAGATGATTAGCTATTAATCATATTAATAAGCTAAATCTTCAATAAAGAAGAAGAAAACAACAGCTGCTACCCATTCTTTTCTTACATTTTTACATTCTCCTATTTTACTTCCGTTTTTATAAATATCACCATCAGACTCAATAACTCCTATTTTACTTCCATTTTTATAAACATCGCCATCGCTTTCTATTTGCCCAACTCTGCTTCCATTCATATAAATATCTCCATCACTTTCTATTTGTCCTTTTTTAGAACCTCCAACATATACGTCGCCATCACTTTCTATTTGTCCTTTTTTAGAACCACCAATATATACATCTCCATCATTTTCTATTTCACCTTTTTTACTCCCTTTAATATAGAGGCTTTGTGCAGATATTGCAGAATTTATAAATACTGCAACTAAAATTAAAATTAACTTTTTCATGTTTTATTGTTTTTATGATTTTATAATGTATGTATTTAAGAACGGTATTTTACTTCTACCTGGTGCAATTCGATAATTGGTTTAAGAAATTCTTCTAAATCATATACACA
>JADLER010000208.1 GCA_020846025.1 Bacteroidia bacterium
AAGTCTGATAAGTATTTTGGCACTAGATATTATTAGGTACAAGAGTCTAATAATGCTATTAATGGTTTTGAAAAAGCAGCTTCTTATTTTAGCCAATGTAAATACTTAAAAGGGAGCGCTAGTTCTTTAAATAACTGCGGTGCAATTTATACAGAAAAAGGGGAGTTTGATAAAGCTATTGAGTATCAAAAAAAATCGTTAATTATCAATCAACAACTAAAAAATAATGACGCTATTGCAGGGAACTATTTAAATATTGGTAATGTTTATAATCTAAAAGGCGACTATAAAATTGCTATGTCTAATCTTTTAAAAGCAGAGCCCATTTATCAGAAAGTACAAAATTGGGAAGGGCTTGCAACAACCTATTATAATATAGCATATGTATTGTATAACATGAAACAATATGATAAAGCTATTGAATATTGTGAAAAATCACTTAGAATAAGAGAAGAAAAATCATTTAATAAAATTGGGATGGCTTATAGTCATGTGTTTTTAGCTTCAATATATTCTGATACTGTTAAATTTGACTTAAACAAGGCGAAATATCATTATAAGAGAGTGATAGAAATATGTCATGAAACTGGCGATCGAATAACATTACTTTCTGCATTAATTAATACAGCTAAAAATTATTTAAATCAAAATAAACTTGATAGTGCATTAAATTACGCAAAACAATCACTAACATTAAGTAGAGAACTGGGTAACCAAAAATTTTTAACTGGCACATTATTTCAATTAGGAGATATTTTAATTCAATTAAAAAAATATAAAGAAGCAATCCCTTATTTTCAAGAAGGATATACAATTAGCAAAGAAATTGAAGATTTAGCTTTTATTTGTAATAATGCAAAAGGACTGGCCACTAGTTATTATTCATTAGGAGATTATAAAAATGGATATGATAATTTATTTATTTATACAAAACAAAAAGATGAGTTATATAATAAAGAAAATGTACAAGCAATTTCTGACATGGAAGCTAAATATCAAAATGAAAAAAAGCAATTAGAAATAGAGGGGCTTAATAAGGATAAACAACTGCAACAATTACAATTAACATCGCAACAAAAAGAAAACGAATCGAAAAATAAATTATTAATATTTGGGGCAATTAGTCTTTTAGGTATTTCAGTCTTTGCTTTTTTTGCCTATCATAATTTTCAAAAAACAAAAAAACAAAACTTGATTATTGAAAATCAAAAGCAACAAGTTGAATTAAAAAACGAGGAAATTGTTCATCAAAAAGAACTTGTAGAAGAAAAAGCCACTGAATTAGCAGTAAAACAAAAAGAAATTATAGATAGTATTAATTACGCCAAACGTATTCAGCAAGCTGTGTTGACAGGTGAAGAAGTGTGGAATAAAATATCGCCCGAACATTTTATTTTGTTTATGCCTAAAGATATTGTGAGTGGCGATTTCTACTGGGCTTATCACACACCCAATAACCGTTCTATTTTTGTATTAGCCGATTGTACAGGTCATGGTGTTCCAGGTGGTTTTATGAGTATGTTGGGCAATAGTTTTTTAAACGAAATAATTGTGGAAGGAAAAATTTTTAAAGCCGATGAGATATTAAATAAGCTACGCGCTAAAATTATTTCAGCCCTTGAACAAAAAGGAGCCACCGAACAAAAAGATGGCATGGATATGGCACTTTGTGTGTGGAATAAATTAGACAACACCCTCGAATTTGCTGGAGCTAATAATCCATTATGGCTTGTTAGAAATAATGAGTTAATAGAATATAAAGCCAACAAAATGCCGATTGGAACCTATCTTGAAAACAACAAACCGTTTACATCGGCTACTATCAATTTACAAAAAGGTGATACGATTTATTTAACAACCGATGGCTATGCCGATCAGTTTGGTGGAGAGAACGGTAAAAAATTAAAGTACAAAACTCTCATAGAACATTTATTAAAAATCAATCATCAAGATATGCCTCAACAAAAACAACGCTTAGAAAAATTGTTTATAGATTGGCGTGGAAAATACGACCAAATAGATGATGTAAGTGTAATAGGGATAAGAGTATAGGAACTAATCTTATATAAACAGTCACATTGTTATTTTATTATCCTCGTTTGTTATTCACTTTAATTTAAAGTAACTTTGCTCCATCAAGATGGATTTAGTTACTAAATATAATATTCCCGCTCCTCGCTATACAAGTTATCCTACTGTTCCGTATTGGGATAATAATTTAGACGAAGAAAAATGGATTGAACAATTAAAACATGCTATTATAAATTACAACAAAGATGGTATTAGCTTGTATATTCATTTACCTTATTGCGAAAAACTATGTACATACTGTGCTTGCAATACCCGTATTACAGTAAACCATAAAGTTGAAATGCCTTATATTGAAAGTGTATTAAAAGAATGGAATTTATACTTACAGCAATTTAACGAAAAACCACTTATTAAAGAAATACATCTTGGTGGCGGAACTCCCACATTCTTCTCACCCGAGAATCTTCATTTTTTATTAAATACAATTTTACAAAGTGTTGATATAGCCCCAGAACATGATTTTAGTTTTGAAGGACATCCTGCCAATACCACTAAAGAACATTTACAAACTCTCTTTAATTTAGGGTTTAAACGTGTAAGTTACGGTGTGCAAGATTTTGACGAGAAAGTACAAGATACGATTAATCGTTATCAATCCTACGAACAAGTAAAATATGTAATTGATACCGCTAGAGAAATAGGTTACACATCTGTAAACATTGATATTGTGTATGGACTTCCTTATCAAACCATACAAACGGTAACAGATACTATCTCGAAGGTTATATCTCTTAAACCAGAACGAATTGCATTTTATAGTTATGCGCATGTTCCTTGGTTAAAACCAGGACAAAGAAAATACACCGACAAAGACCTTCCTACAGATGTTTATAAAAGAAACTTATATGAAACAGGCAAAAACCTCTTTATAGAGGCAAGTTACCTTGATGTAGGCATGGATCATTTTGCTTTACCTAATGACACACTTTTTACAGCCTTTCGCGAAGGAAGATTACATCGGAATTTTATGGGATATACAACCAATACTACTAAACTAATGATTAGCCTTGGATGCTCCTCAATTAGTGATAGCTGGGAAGCATTTTCTCAAAATGTAAAAGTAGTAGAAGATTATCAAAAGAAAGTAGATGAAGGGCATTTTCCAATCTTAAAGGGACATATTCTGAATAAAGAAGATTTGGAAATACGTCAACACATCTTAAATTTAATGTGTAAGCACAGTACACCATTGGATAATCATTATTTTAATTCTGCAGATAGATTTAGTGAGCTCATTAAAGACAACCTAATTAAAATAACTAATGAACAACTACAAATTACTGAACTAGGAAAATTATTTTTAAGAAACATTTGTTTAGCCTACGACAAACGTTATTGGCTAAAGGTTCCAGAAGGCAACGTATTTAGTACTACGGCTTAACTTATAAAAAGAAAAATAAGACAATGAAGCAAGACATATCTAAAATAGAAGACATACAGTTGATGGTTAATACCTTTTATGGTAGAATTAGAGAAAACGAAA
>JADLER010000209.1 GCA_020846025.1 Bacteroidia bacterium
CAAATATAGTTTGTTTTTTGATGCAAACCATAAAAAACAAGCTTTATTTTAAAAATATTTTTAATTTTTGCGTAAATAGCGCAAAAAATAATAAATTAATATTCATTACTGAATTATAATGAATGGTAGTAGTCTTTTATTTTTCTGGATATTCTTAATTGGTACTAATTCTTAATCTTTCCAATTATCTTAAGGTAATGAACTAACATTTTTTATGAATTCAAATAGATTCAAACCTTAGAATATCCGTACCTTTGTGTAAATTTATAAAACTATGAAATACACATTATTTTTATATATCTTTTTTTCTTTCTCTATATGCTGTATAGCTCAATCTAACAAGAAACCAGTTACATGGGACGTAACTTATACTGCAACTTCTGCTAATGAAGGTGAAATAATTTATACGGCAACTATTGATAATAATTGGCATATTTATTCTCAACGCCCAACTGATGTTGGACCTATTCCAACTTCTTTCTCTGTTACACCTAATTCTCAAATTGAATTAATTGGTAAAACACAAGAAGGACAGCCTCATGAAGAATATGTTAGCGCGTTTGATGCCAAAGTGTTTGTATTTACCGATAAAGCCGTTTTTAAACAAAAAATTAAACGCCAAAATAAAGAGGCTCTAACCCTACATACATCGTTAGAATATATGACATGTAATGATAAGCAATGTTTGCCTCCTATAATTTTAGAATTTGACTTAGTTATTCCGCCAAGTTCAAAGTAAATTTAGGAATCATATAATTATACTATTTGGCAACTAATGATGTTTTAAAATAACTTTAATTTTACCACACAATCACAAATATACTTATGGCTACCAAATTAAAATTCATTTTCCTTTTTTGTTTAGGGTTAAATACATTGCTATTAGCACAAGACAATCCAGTTAGCTTTAAACATAGTGTTAAAAAAATATCAAATTGTGAATATGATTTAATTTTCACGGCTACGATTCAAGATCCTTGGCATTTATACTCGTTAAATAAGATTGGTGATGATGGCCCTAACCCAACGTCATTTACTTTCGATAAATCTAGCGCGTATGAATTAGTAGGAAAAACAACCGAAAGTAAGCCTATTAAAGAATTTGATAAAGTATTTGAAATGGATGTGCTCTATTTCAAGAAAACAGCGACTTTTACTCAACGTATAAAATTAAAGAGTGATAAGAAAATTACCATTAAAGGGAAGTACGAATATCAAGCCTGTACTGAAGAAAAATGTATTTTTCCTCCTGCCGATGATTTTGAATTTTCATTACAAGGCTCATCAGATTGTGTTTCGTTACCAGCCAATGTAGCAGCTACAAATACTCTTACTCAACATGTGGATACTGATACTTCAAAAGCAACAACAGATACTTCATTAATTACAGATGTTGTAGATACTAAGAATGAACAAGTATCAGAAGCGGTTACTAAAAAAGTAGATGCAAATTTTAATGAGGCTACTTCATCAGAAAATCAATCGTGGTGGATTATTTTTCTTACAGGTTTTGTGGGTGGTTTTGCAGCTTTATTAACGCCCTGTGTTTTTCCAATGATACCAATGAATGTGAGTTTTTTCACGAAGCAAAGTAAAAATAAATCACAAGGTATTCGAAACGCCATTATTTATTCAATTTCTATAATTGTTTTATATGTGGCTTTAGGTTTGGGTGTAACTATTATTTTTGGAGCAGGCGCTTTACATTCTTTATCTACCAATGTATGGTTTAATTTAGCTTTCTTCTTGTTACTCCTTGTTTTTGCTATTTCGTTTTTAGGCGCATTTGAAATTACTTTACCAAGTGGTTTTGTAAATAAAATGGATTCTAAAGCAGATAGAGGTGGTTACATTGGTATCTTTTTTATGGCATTTACATTAGCATTAGTATCATTTTCTTGTACTGGACCAATTATAGGAACTCTATTGGTTCAAGCGTCATCTACAGGCAATATTGCGGGGCCATTTTGGGGCATGTTTGGTTTTGCTTTAGCTTTGGCTTTGCCATTTGGCTTATTTGCAGCTTTCCCAGGTTGGTTAAATTCATTACCACAGTCGGGTGGCTGGTTAAATTCAGTAAAAGTAACTTTAGGATTTTTAGAGTTAGCACTTGCTTTAAAATTTGCATCTAATGCCGATTTAGTGGTTCAAGCTGGTATTTTAACTCGTGAGGTATTTATTGGATTATGGATTGTAATTTTTGCATTACTCACCATGTATCTATTAGGTCTTTTTAAAACATCACATGATAGCGAGTTAAAACATGTATCGGTAGGTCGTTTATTTATTGCCATTATTTCCTTTTTTATAACTATGTATATGATTCCAGGATTATGGGGTGCGCCTTTAAAATTGTTTAGTGGAATTTTACCACCGCTTGAGTATTCCGAATCACCACATGGTTTTGGAGGCTCTAATGCAAACACTACTTCTACTTCTGCTTTACCAAGGGATGATGAGTTTGGTGCATTTATGGAAGTGAATAAAAATGGCATAGTACACTTTAAAAATGATTATGAAAATGCTTTAGCTTATGCTCGTAAAGTAAAAAAACCTTTATTAATTGATTTTACAGGTCATGCATGCGCTAATTGTCGTAAAACAGAAGATTACGTGTGGCCAGATCCTCAAGTTACTAAAATGCTTAATGAAGATGTTGTATTAGTTTCCTTATATGTAGATGACAAACGTGAATTAGATCCAAAAGAATATATGACAGTGCAATGGTATGGCAAAGAAAGAACCATTACTGATATTGGAGATAAATACAAATACATGGAAGAAAGTATTTATGGGCAAAGTACCCAACCTCTTTATGTGTTAGTAGATGCTAATGAAAAAGTAATTGCCCCTATAAGAGGCTATAATCCTAGCATTTCAGAATATATTGATTGGTTGAAGAAAGGTGTTGAGAGTTATAAATAATAACTATTGATGTTTTTTAATTCATAATAAATTCAGGTAAGCCTATAGGCGCCGAATCAAAAAAAGCTAATTCGGTAATTTCTACTTTTACATCTTTAATTATTGGAAAACTAGCTAAGATATCCATTATTTGTTCTTCGTTTTTAGCTTGTATGGTTATCCACACTTGTGTACGATCCATATCTAATGCATAATTTAATATTATACGCTTATTCATCAATTCACTTACTTTTTCTTGCTGTTGCGGAATTAATGCTGCAAAGCGTCGGCTAAAAACTTCGGGTAGGGTAATATGTACTTGAAAAGTGTTTAGTATGTCTAAACTGTTCATTTTTTATTCTAAATTTCTTGCCCAAAAGTAGTGAAGTAAATATGTTTTTACTTTAAATTTGTCGAAAATTAAGAATTATTAAGTATTGAGTTATGGGACGTATTTTTGAAACTAGAAAGGCTACGATGTTTAAACGCTATGCTAAAATGGCAAAGCAGTTTACAAAAATTGGACGTGAAATTGAGATGGCAGTTAAGCAAGGTGGGCCACATCCTGATTTAAACCCTAAGTTAAGAGCGTGTATAGCTAATGCTAAGGCTGTAAATATGCCTAAAGCAAACGTAGAAAGTGCTATAAAAAGAGCATCGGAGAAAGATTCTTCAAATTTTGATGAAATAATCTATGAAGGATATGGTCCTTATGGCGTTCCTGTGTTAGTTGAATGTGCTACAGACAACCCTAATCGTACGGTTGCTAATGTACGTATGTATTTTACTCGTGCCGAAGGTTCATTAGGAACTTCGGGTTCAGTAAGTTTTATGTTTGAAAGAAAAGGATTGTTTAAGATAGATGCTACTGGATTAAATCATGATGATGTTGAGCTTGATTTAATTGATTATGGAGCAGAAGAATTAACTTGGGATGAAGAGAATAACGAATTGATTGTTCAAGTAGCTTTTACTGATTTTGGAACTATGCAAGCAGGTTTAGAAGAAAAGAAATATACTGTAAAAGAAACAATTAGAACCTATATTCCTACTACAACTAAAGAAATTACCGAAGAGCAAGAGGTAGAATTTAAAAAAATGATTGATAAAATGGAGGAAGATGATGATGTTATGGCTGTGTATCATAATATCGCTTAATTCATTTTATTAATTTTTATTTATCGTTTTTTTAAATTCTTTGGTTGTGCAAAAAAAGTGGAACATACATACTGTAAAAGATCCTAGTGTTGTTTCACAGTTACAATCAGCATTAAATGTAAGTACATCTATTGCTACCTTATTGGCTTTGCGTGGTATTACTAATTTTGACGAAGCTAAAACTTTTTTCCGTCCGAGCTTAGAGATGCTGCAAAATCCTTTCTTAATGAAGGGAATGGACAAAGCCATCCATCGGATTAATGAAGCTATTGAGAAAAAACAAAAGGTCTTAATTTATGGCGATTATGATGTAGATGGAACCACAGCCGTAGCCTTGGTGTATAGTTTCTTTAAAAAATACATTCAAGATATTGAGTTTTATATTCCTGATAGGTATGCCGAAGGCTATGGTATTTCGTTTCAAAGTATTGATTATGCTAAAGAAAAAAATATCAGCCTTATCATTGCTTTAGATTGTGGAATTAAAGCATTGGCAAAAATAGATTATGCAAATGAAAAACAAATTGATTTTATTATTTGTGATCATCACTTGCCAGGCGATACTGTTCCTAACGCTTATGCCGTTTTAGACCCCAAACAAAAAGATTGCAATTATCCATATAAAGAGTTGTCAGGTTGTGGCATAGGTTTTAAATTGGCGCAGGCTTTTTGTATTAAAAATCAAATTAATGAAAGCGAGGTGTTTGAACATTTAGATTTGGTGGCTACTAGTATTGCTGCCGATATTGTTCCTATTACTGGCGAAAACAGAGTGTTAGCTTATTATGGACTTAAAAAATTAAATCAAAATCCACGACCTGGACTTAAAGCCTTACTTGCTCAAAGCAAACAACCCGATAAAGAGTTTGATATTAATACCATTGTATTTTTAATTGCTCCTCGCATCAATGCAGCAGGACGTATTGAACATGGTTCACAGGCGGTGAAACTTTTAATTAGTAATATTGACGAGGCAGAGAACATTTCAAAACAAATAAATGATACCAATGCTCAACGACGAGATATTGATGTAAGCATTACCGAAGAAGCATTTGAGATTTTAGAAAAAAATCCACTCACCGAATTTAAAAAAACAACGGTGTTATTTAATGCCAATTGGCATAAAGGTGTAGTGGGGATTGTAGCCTCTCGTATGATAGAACGCTATTATAAACCTACCATTATTTTAACGGAATCAAATGGAATGGTAACTGGATCAGCACGTAGCGTGAAAGACTTTGATGTTTATTCTGCTATTGAAAACTGTAGTCATTTATTAGAACAATTTGGCGGACATAAATTTGCCGCTGGCTTAACGATGAAGAAGGAAAATGTAAATCAATTTTCTGAGGCTTTTGAAATTGAGGTTGCTAATAGTATCTCAGATGACATGCTGATTCAAAGTGTTGATGTAGATATGGAAATTCAGTTAGATGATATAAATGATAAATTAATTCGTATTTTAAATCAATTTGCACCACATGGCCCTCATAATATGACGCCTGTATTTTGTTCTAGAAATGTAATGGATACTGGATATGCTAGAGTAGTGGGAGAGAATCATTTGAAACTAGAACTGTATCAGCCTCATACAAAACTTACTAAAATTGAAGCCATGGCTTTTAATAAAGGCGATTTCTTACATTTCTTTAAAAAACAAACGCCTATTGATATTGTTTACAAAATTAAAGTGAACGAATATAGAGGTATTTCTAATATTCAGTTAATTATTGAAGATATAAAACTTGCTTAAACTCTCAATTCTGTTTTTAGACTAATTGTGATTTAAACTTCAGAAAAAATTGTATCTTTAATGCACTATGTTGCCTAATAAGCTGAATTTACACCAATCAAAATCTAATAACATTAAAGATGTGAAGCTGAGGTCGTTGTTAGAAATGACGAAGGCAATTAATAATAATGTTACCACAGCGCAGTTATTAGATATTTATCAAGATATTTTAGAAAATAGATTGAATGTAGGGAAGTTAGTATTATTTAGTTTTACAAATGAATGGACTTGTATTTTGAAATATGGTGTAGGTAGTGATTATAATCATATTGATTTTGAACCAGAGTTATTAGATATAAAAGAGATTGAAACTATTTCATATTCACAAGGAAACCTCAGTAAGAAATTTGAGATTGTTATTCCCGTTTTTCATAAAGATACACCTCTGGCTTTCGTATTGTTAGGAGATATTGACGAGAAGAAACTACAAATTAGCTCAGCTATTAAACATTTACCGTTTATACAAACGCTTACTAATGTGATGATAGTGGCTATTGAAAATAAAAAGCTGTATAAAAATTCTATTCAAAAAGCAGCCATACAGAAAGAATTAGAATTAGCGCAGAGTATGCAACAAATGTTATTTCCTGATGCTTTACCACATATTGAAGAGGTGGAAATAGATGCGTTATACTTACCACATCAGCAAGTAGGGGGTGATTATTATGACCTAATTTGGATTAACGAAGTAGAGTTTGTGTTTTGCTTAGCTGATGTTTCTGGAAAGGGAGTTGCTGCAGCTTTATTAATGAGTAATTTACAAGCGGCTCTTAGAGTGCTTTTAAAATATACCCAAAACTTATCTGAAATTGTTATTGATATTAATGAACTAATATATAACAATGCTAAAACAGAAAAATTTATATCCTTATTTATCGCTAAATATAATATAGGTACTCGCAAGCTTTCATATATTAATGCTGGGCATAATGCACCCATCTTAATAAATAAAAATCAACCTATTTTGTTAAATAAAGGTACCACCTTATTGGGTGTTTTTAATCCCTTACCATCGTTGGATACAGAATCTATTTTGGTGTTGCCACAATCGTTATTGTTTGCATATACAGATGGGCTTACAGATACCCTAAACTCAAATGATGAAACACTTATAGAAGATGAAATAAAAAATATCTTATTTAAGAATATAAAATCAAACGCTTCATTTATTAATAAGGCTATCCTATATTATTTAGAGGAGTTCAAGTCTGAGATGCCATTTATAGATGATATCGCTCTACTTACTTGTAAGTTTCATTAAAAATTCCAAATCTCCCAAGCCTTATCAGCTTGTAATTTGAGCATATTTAATCCATTAATTATCGTAGCACCTTGTTGTTTGCCTTTATTCAAGAATGGCGTTTCAGTTGGATTATAAATTAAATCATACAACAAATGTTCTGTATCTAAAAATGAATATGGAATGAGAGGTTCTTCATGTATATGAGGATACATGCCGAGTGGAGTTGTATTAATAATTAATTTAAATGCGTTAAAAATATGTTCATTAAGTTCGTTATATAGAAATGATTGATTTGTTTTTTTAGGTTGAGAACTTGTAACGAAATAGACTTCAATACCTATTTTTTTTAGTGCATACGCTACTGCCTTAGATGCGCCACCAGTACCAAGTATTAAAGCTCTTTGATGTCTTGGTTCAAGAAAAGGTTTTATACTTTGACCAAATCCGTAGCAATCTGTATTATAACCATGTAAAACAGGTTGATTTTTTTCCCAGATTATTTTAATACAATTTACGGCACCTATCTCTTTTGCTTCTTTATCAATATGATGTAAGAATGGAAGAATGCTTTCTTTATAAGGTTTTGTAATATTTAGTCCAGTAAGTTGGTGTTGTTTGATAAGTTGAATGATGGAATTTAAAGTATCAATATCGAAATTATGATAGTGATAGTTTAATTTATTTTCTTCTTTAAACTTGTTTTCGAAATAAGATTTTGAGAAGGAATGCTCGAGCGATTGTCCTATTAAGCCAAAGTTCATAGGTTACATATCGGTTTCATCTGTAATTTGATCAGCTTTAAATGGCTTTAAATCAAAAACAAAAATATTGTCTTGAATGTCTGTATTTGGTGTAAATTTTTTAATCTCATAACTTTGAGAACTACCATCTTTCATTAACATCACCATTTTAGCTACTTGATTTTTGGTTTTATCTACAAATAATTTTACGGTATGAAATTTCTTTTTCTCTGGTTTTACTGAAGGATATAAAGCAATGACGTTACAAACTGCAGTATTTACCTTTTCATCATTAAGGTATTTGTATTTAAACCCAGATTCATACATGGTAAATATTTTTGAGGGATTTAACTGGTCGTCATTATTTGGATCAAAATTCTTAATAGTTACCTCATTAGCATCTTTATTATGTGCCCAAATCTTTTTACCATTACTAACGATAGTATTTCCAGGAATTTCTAATTTAAACATGTTTCCTTTAATTATCACTTTACCAGTTTGTTTTTCTACTTGTTTTTTATCTTTATTAAAAATAGTGAAGATGTATTCGGAAGAAATGGTTTTATAAGATTTTGTTTTTTTACTTAATTCATCAAGTATATGTTTTGCTTTAGGGTCTTGATCTTGAGCAAAGCCTGTAGAACAAGAAATTAAAAAAGAGATAAGAAATAAAAGGATATGTTTCATTGTATTCATATATTTAGTTGAAGGCATAATTTCAATTTATATGCCAAAGTAACCCGACAAAAATATGAAAATGTTTAAAACTGTTAATTTAAAACAAAGATTAATTCAAAAAAATATTGCCATAAAATCGAAAAAAAATTTGTTAGGAAATAAATAAGTTATAAATTTGCATTCCCAAATCGAAAGATTAGGTGCTGGTCCGGTAGTTCAGCTGGTTAGAATGCCGCCCTGTCACGGCGGAGGTCGCGGGTTCGAGTCCCGTCCGGACCGCAAAAGCCCACTTAATGTGGGCTTTTTCGTTTGTACACATTTCCAATTTTATTTTCTTAAAACACACAAAACCCTTGATAATAAGGCGTTTAATTGAATTTTAAGCGTTCAAGTTTCCTAGTTTCCATAATACTAAACGTCTGATTCGGTATAACTAAAACTAAGCCGTTCGGTTACCGCCTAGGTTACCTGAACTATGTCTAATTTTAGGTAACCGAATAAAGGTTAGTTACCAGTAAACACTGATAAAACTCTTAAAAAGTGAACGATTAAATCGTTTAACCTTTTAACAAAAAAACTATGCAAACAGTCACAAATTTCGCCCTATTATTTTGGCTAAAAACTAAAGGAGCAAACTCTAAAGGCGTACCGGTTTATTGCCGCGTAACCATCAATGGTCAAAGAACTGAAATAGCCACCGGTAAATATGTAAACCCCGAAAATTGGCAACACGGTCGCTTGATAGCAAAAACTAAGGAAGAAAAAGAAATTAATCAGTATCTCGCTAATTTTCAATCAATTATAACTCGCCATTACGATAAAATGGTCGAAAATGGCTTACAAATTACCTCAGAACTACTAAAAAACAGGATTTTGGGTAAAACCGAAAAGAAAATGACCTTTTTAGAAGCTTTTGATTGGATGATGAAGGAATTTGGAGAAAAGGTAGATAAAGGTAACAGAGCGCAAGGTTCTCTTGATAAAATGAAATACACTCGGGATAAGTTGGTAACTTTTATGAAAGATCAGTTAAAAGTGTCAGATATCTTATTGGAAAACATCAAGCCGAGCTTTGTACACGATTTTGAACACTATCTAACAACAAAACATTCATTGCAAAATAACTCGGCCATGAAGTACATTAAAATCAGTAAACAGGTCTTAAAATTTGCAGTCAGTAAAAGTAAATTATCTGCAAATCCTTTCGATTCATTTACTTGTTCATACATCGAACCGGATGTAGAAATTTTAGAAATGCACGAAATTTTAAATATGTGGCGTAAAGAAATGCCTGATTCCCAATTAGAGGAAATTCGTGACATTTATATATTTTGTGTGTTTACCGGATATGCCTATAAAGATTCTATGGGTTTGGAAGAAGATAATATCTTCTTGAGTATAAATCGTGAAAAATTCATTACAACCGACCGCGCCAAGACAGATCAAAAAGAAATGCTTTTGCTTTTAGATATACCCCTTCAAATTATAGAAAAATACCAAAATCATAAATGTCGTTTAATTCAAAACAAATTACTGCCACAACATTACAATTCTCACTTCAATAAATATTTAAAAGTAATTACAGCGCTCTGCGGCATCAAAAAACATTTAACTCACCACACAGCTCGTCATACTTTCGCAACAACAATTACCCTCGAAAATGATGTGCCTATTGAAACAGTTGGCAAAATGATGGGGCACAAATCTCTGAAAAGCACAATGCGTTACGCAAGAGTAACTAAAAAGAAAATACTTAACAATATGACCGTACTGAGAGAAACTTTAAAACCTATATTAAAAGAACAGATAACGCATACTGGGAGCTAGCACAAAAACGTAACAAACGGTAACTATTCAACCTAATATATTCGTTATATTTATTATGTAAAACAATATAACTAAACATATTTTGCTCATCATTCATAGCATCTAAATGTAGGGTAGATAAGTATGGTAAAATCATGCTTATATGCTAGTTTTAGGTAATTCCGCGTGCCCCCGAAAAGCTGAACAGACTGCCCAAACTATTTAGAGATATAAAAGGAATAAAAACGAAAAGAAAGTGATAAAAATAATAGTATACATTAATCTTTTTTGCTTTGCTCGTATTCTGCACAGTCAAGTTTCAATGAAAGAAAAACTTGACCTCGAATTCAATGAAAAAGTAAAAGAAATGAAAATCAAGAGTATGACTGAATGGACTTTTAGCTTAAATCCTTCAATAGTATCTAATCTCGAATATGTCCAAAACTCAATTACTTATCAAGCAAATTTTGATTCAATTGGAAATTGTATTTACAAAGTATGGTTTTATGACTCAACTTCTATGAAGCAAGAGTACTATTGGTACGATAAAGAAGGTAGACTAACCAGATCGGTAGAAGCTAATTCTGACACTCTCAATATGAATCATATTATAGAATATAATTATAATACCAATGGAAATTTATCTCGAATTTATAACTATCTGAGAAATGATTCAAGAGACTCCCTGATTGACAGAATTAAATTCAACTACAACAAAAAAAATCAGTTAGTTAATCAAAAGAGATATTACTCTTCAAGTGACTATTGTTATTTCATGGACTCTATAAAATATAACAAAAAAGGGGATATTTTGAATATTAAGCGATTCAAGAATTCAACTAAAAATAATGAGGCAAAATATCATACAGAAACAGAATATTACCATTACGATAAAAACGACAATCTTGTTTCTAAAATAATAATTGACCCAAGTGACCAGAGTGTTGATTTCAAAAACGAATACCTATATGATAAAAAAGGAAGAGTTATTGATTCCAAATTTTTTTCAGATGATTATCTAAGCCACCACTTCACCTACATTTATAACAAAGATGGCACATTAAGTTTCATGAGTGAAAATCAAAATAGCAATAAATATGTCTATGAGAATGGAATAAAGAAGCAGGTAATTACATATAATTGGAATAATCAACCATCAATAGTAAAAGTGTATGACTATGAATTTTATTAACTGCCTACAACAGAACCTAAAAGAAATTGAAGGTTCAGAGGCTAATTAAGTTTTTGTTTACTCAATTTATTAAACTACCCTTTTAACTTCTCCAGTACCTCCGCCTTATTTTAGTTTTCATATAGTATTTAATAACTTCATTTACAGTACAAAAACGTAACAAACGGCAGTTATTCAAACTAAAACATTAACTATATTTAATATGCAAAAACAATAAAACTAACCAATGACGGTAATTATACAATACGTCACGGTTATTTTTAGTCATGTAGGATAGATCATAATGAAATGCACGACAGTATAAGTCTACAACAGATAGAAATTAAATATTCTGTATTCAATTTTTAAAAGAAGGAATCGAACTGTAATATCTAACATGGCAATTAGGAAAATAACACAAAAATACAAAGCAGACGATATTTTCACTTTCGTATTAGTTCCTGTCGAATATACCTTTATATTATTATAAAATGAAAATCGCGTCAAAAAAAATCCATCCCTACTTTTTAATAATTCCATTGTTCTGTATTTTCATAATGTCATTCATTACATCAAAAAATACTCAGCAATTCCGCTTGTGTATATTCGGAGAATCCTCTCCTGTTGGCTATGGGATTTACTACAACTGTTATATCTATCCGGTGAATGAAGATGAAGGGAAATTAAAACCTGACAGCATTCGCTTGCTACTCCTAAATAAAGAATACATAGATTTAATGAACAAAAGCAAATTTCTTATGTCAACTTCTCTGCATGGAACTTTTAAATTCAAAGGAATTCATAACAGCGAAAAGCAACCAGTCATCAATGGATATATAACAAAGGACCAAAAAATTTGGGAATTGGTTAAAATGGAAATAAAATAAATTGGATAGAGATGATAAAACGACATTCCTCTGATGCAAAAAACAATGGTATGATAGAATTTTAGAACAATAAATTCCTTTTCTGTATTCGTAATTTTATTAAAAACTTATTTAATATTTAATCTTATGACAAATTTAGAGTAATTACTCCTAGGTGATTAACCAATCTTGGATTTTGATAACAAAGTCTTTCGGAGGTATAGTTTTATAAGGAGCAAGTTCCCCTGCAATTTTACCAACAATAACACCCTGTTTATTTCTTAAGTTTATACTATACTTATGTTGTCCCAAATTTTCCAATTCAATCTCATTTAAAATGCACTTTTGTATAGTTACAGGTGAATAGCCTTTTAAGAAAGTATCCTCTGGAAATGTAATGCTATCACTTTTAAGCAATACTACAAAATCACCATATCTGATTAATGAAATGTACTTTATAATGTAATTAATTGTGGTAACAAATGCTCCAATTGAAATAATGAAAAGTAATACCTTGGAAGTACTTTTGTCTAATTTTGCGCCAGAAATTTTAAGATTAATTTCTTGAGTAACGCCAAAATATAAAATTAGAGAGCCTAATAGCAATGAAAGAATACCTAGAACGATTATACTTTTTTGATTAGCCAGCTTTATTTTTTCCATATGCTAGTATATCAATCATATTTTATATGCTATTAAGTACTGGATCACTTTGATTCCAGTTTTTAAAAGCTTCATCCGAGTATATTTTTACTTTAGCTTTTGTTTTATTTCATTTTCAGTTTCTTTCGAATATCCAACACTGGCATTTGGAAACATTGAAGAAAGATACTTGATTAGCTCAAGTGGCGATGTTTTATTACTAAGCACAATCTCTATTTGTTTGTTTGTCTTAGTCCATATAACTACATTGTTTGATTTTCCCACATTAGCGCCTTCTACCTTTGAAATAATCTCTTTTTGATAAATCCAAATTACGAATTCCTTATTTCCTTTAAGTATAGCGCTTAACAGAGGGTGAGTGTCTGTGTTTATTGAACTAATATCTTTTAAGGGTTTAATTGTCATCAGTAATCCAATAGCGGTAAAGATCCCACCTAATATCCAATAGGAAGCCTTATTTGAATCGAAAAAATTGGCACATATTATTGGCAGACCGATTAATAAAATGAAAATTCCGATAATAAGAATTCTTGTGCTTGATTTTTTTAAAATGGTTTTAAATTCGTTATAATTCATGTTTATTTTTTTAATTAAATTTTACTTATTTATTCTTAATTCTTTGATTCTATCGTTTAAAATACCCCGAAAATATTTATAGAGTCATATTAAATATAATTGCAACCAAATTTCATTAAATAAGTCCGTTTTACCCTACCGTTTATTACATATTTAGCACGAAATTAAAAATCACCAATAAACGCATTATTTTTGTGGTATTCTTTTTCTAAATGGTTTGGGTATTCCAAACCGTTTAAATTCTTGCAATCTATAAATATTGCGGGAATAGATGGTAGGTAAAATAATGGATTTATGATTGTATCAGGATTAATATTAAAAATAAACAAGGTGCTATCTGAAAACGAAATAATTGAATTATTGCGTCTTAGCTGAGAGAATGCTCAAAATTAATAACAAAATATA
>JADLER010000210.1 GCA_020846025.1 Bacteroidia bacterium
CAGTGGAGCGTACTTATTCGGACAGTTTAAGAAGGTAATCGGACTTACTCCAAGTCATTTTAAAAGCATTAAGGAAAAAAAAAGAAAATCGCTCGATAAGATCTAACCAGTAAATATCATAAACCAAATAATAAATATCATAATAGCCACATTAGTAAACCTGTCTACCTTTGAATAAAAAATAAAATGGAAACCTTAAAACACATAATTGAAATTCCACTTGTCGGCATGGACAGCGAACATTGCGCCATGATCATTGACGGTGGATTGTCAAAATTGGAGGGTATCTCTAAGCATCGGGTAGACTTTAATAACAAGAAGGCTATTATTGAAGTTGAATTCAAAAAGCCAGTCCTAAATGATGCTATTAAAACCATCAGGGATTTGGGTTACGATGTTGAAAGTACTAAGAAAACCTTTCCAATTACGGGAATGACATGTGCTTCCTGTGCAGTTAGTACAGAATCAATTTTAAAATCTCAAATCGGGATAATCAATGTCGCAGTGAATTTTGCTAATACAAGTGCTACAATTGAGTTTATCCCCGATTTGATTAGCCTTCAGGAAATGAAGGAGGCATTACAATCAATCGGTTATGATATGATTATTGATGAAGAAAATGCAGATGATCTTAAGGATGAAATTCACAAGAACCTATTTAAAGAATTAAAAACCAAAACCTTTTGGGCGGTTGCGCTTTCAATCCCCGTTGTTGTAATTGGTATGTTCTTTATGGAAATGCCATATGCAAATATCATTATGATGGCATTAACAACTCCGGTTTTGTTTTGGTTCGGAAGAATTTTCTTTATCAACGCATTTAAACAGGCAATGCATTTTAAAGCTAACATGGATTCCTTAGTGGCTTTAAGTACTGGTATTGCCTATTTATTTAGTTTATTCAATACATTTTACCCTGAGTTTTGGCATAAACGAGGTATGCATGCACATGTTTACTTTGAAGCAGCTTCTGTAGTAATTGCCTTCATTCTATTAGGTAAATTACTTGAAGAAAAGGCTAAATCAAACACTTCTTCTGCAATAAAAAAATTGATCGGACTTCAACCTAAAACGGTTGTGGTGGTACATGAAGGCGGCCATGAAATGGTAATGCCTATTGCCAACGTTAAAATTGGAAACATACTCCTTGTGAAACCCGGTGACAAAATCCCTGTGGATGGAGAGATATTAGAAGGTACATCCTTTATAGATGAGAGCATGATAAGCGGGGAACCCGTTCCAGTTGAGAAAAAACTTGGAGACAAAGTATTTGCAGGAACTGTAAACCAAAAAAGCAGCTTTAAAATAAAAGCTTTAAAGGTAGGCGGCGAAACTGTATTAGCACAAATTATAAAAATGGTGCAAGAGGCTCAAGGAAGTAAGGCTCCGGTGCAAAAACTCGTAGATAAAATTGCCGGGATATTCGTTCCAATAGTTATCATTATTTCAATACTAAGCTTAATTGCATGGGTAATTTTTGGAGGAAATAACGGATTAACGCAAGGATTACTTGCAATGGTTACTGTATTAGTTATTGCTTGTCCGTGTGCATTAGGACTTGCTACTCCTACAGCAATTATGGTAGGTGTTGGTAAAGGTGCAGAACATGGAATTTTAATTAAGGATGCCGAAAGTCTTGAATTAGCTAAAAATGTGAATGCAATTATTTTGGATAAAACAGGCACAATTACAGAAGGCAAACCTGAAGTAACCGACATGCTAATTCTCAATCAATCTAAATTAAAAAATGCGAAAGAAATCCTATTAGCAATAGAATCACAGTCAGAACATCCTCTTGCGGAAGCTATATGTATGAAATTAAGAAATGAAGGAGTTAAACTTATTCAAATAAAAAACATTGAAAGTATAACAGGAAGAGGAGTCAAAGCAAGTTTCAACGAACAAATTTATCATGTTGGAAATAAGGCATTGATGGACGAAAATAATATTCAAATTGAAACATCACTTCAATCAAGCGCAAACAAATTGCAGGGTGAGGCGAAAACAGTCATATATTTTGCAGACGCTACCCAAGTATTGATTATTGCTGCTATTGCCGATAAAGTAAAACAAAACTCTGCAAATGCAATAGCTGAATTGCAAAAAGATGGAATTGAAGTCTATATGTTAACTGGCGACAATACTCAAACTTCAAGTGCAGTTGCTAAACAAGTGGGATTAAAGCATTTTAAGGCCGAAGTCCTTCCTTCTCAAAAGTCGGACTTCATTAAAGAACTTCAGCATCAAGGGAAAATTGTAGCAATGGTCGGAGATGGTATTAATGACTCTCAGGCTTTGGCTCAATCTGATGTGAGTATTGCAATGGGTAAAGGATCTGACATAGCAATTGATGTTGCTAAAATGACAATTATTTCATCAGATTTGATGTTAATACCAATGGCCATGAAACTATCTAAACTCACGGTAAAAACCATCAAGCAAAATTTGTTTTGGGCGTTTGTTTACAACATCATTGGCATTCCTATAGCTGCGGGGATTCTATACCCCATTAATGGCTTTATATTAAATCCGATGATAGCAGGTGCAGCGATGGCTCTAAGTTCGGTTAGTGTTGTGAGTAATAGTTTGTGGCTAAAAATGAAATCAATTAATTAAAACTTAAAAAATGGAAACTTTAAAATTTAAAACAAATATAAAATGTACCGGATGTGTAGCTAAAGTTACTCCCTTTCTTAATAACGAAATGGAAATTAAGAAATGGGAAGTAGATATACTAAATCCTGAAAAGATTTTAACTGTGAAAGTAAATAACAATGACTCGAAAAAGATTATTGAAGCAATTGAAAAAGCAGGATTTAAGGCAGAAATATTGTAACAATGGAAAGAATAACCAAACTCTGTAAATTAATAGTTGGCTTTATAAAATGGCTTTTTGTTCCAAAAAAGTCATGTTGCAAATAGCGGCGTAATCAATAGTAGAAGTTCAAAAAACAAATTATAACTAATGATAAATAACTTCATAACGTGGGCATTAAAAAACAGAATTATTGTTCTGTTAATAGCAGTTGGCGTGACTGTATATGGGATAATAGCTGTAAAGAATACGCCTGTTGATGCTATTCCTGATTTATCTGAAAACCAAGTAATCATTTTTACAGAGTGGATGGGGCGTAATCCTCAGATCATAGAGGATCAAATCACATACCCTCTTGTAAGTAATCTACAAGGAATTCCAAAGGTAAAGAACATCAGGGCTAACAGCATGTTCGGGATGAGTTTTGTGTTTGTCATTTTTGATGATGATGCAGATATCTACTGGGCGAGAACTAGAGTTTTGGAACGCTTAAATTATGCGCAACGTTTATTGCCTGAAGGGATAACCCCTACAC
>JADLER010000211.1 GCA_020846025.1 Bacteroidia bacterium
CGATACGTTTTTGATTTTCTTTAACCAAAGGATCAAACTCGCAATGAGTTGCAATGAGCGCATTTGATTTTGAGAAAAAACCCTCTAAGGTTTTTTCGTTATCTACCAACATATCACCTGTACTTGAACCCATAAAAAGTTTTAATCCACACACTTTATTATAATCTACCTTTAAAGTTTCCTCTAAATTAGTGTTTGTGCCTCCCATGTAAAACGAATAATTGGCCAACGAACAAGCATTAGCTCGATCATATTTTTTATCTAATTCAGCTAATGTAACCGTTTGAGGATTCGTGTTTGGCATTTCCATAAACGAAGTTACACCACCTGCCACTGCTGCTTTTGCCTCAGTATAAATTTCGCCTTTATGAGTTAAACCAGGTTCTCTAAAATGCACTTGGTCGTCAATGGCACCAGGTAATAACACTAAGTTTTCGGCATCAATAATAGTTGCTGATTTATCGTTTATATCTTTATCAATTTGGCTAATGTATGGCCCTTCAATTAATACATCCGAAACATAGATTTCATCTTCGTTTACGAGTGTAGCATTTTTTATAATGAGTTTTTTCATATTATTTCTTTAAAGTATCTAATGGTGTAATTTCCACTTTTGTTAATCCTGCTTTTATAAAATTTAATTGTTTTGCTGCCCTATAAGTCAAATCAATACTGCGCTTTGAATGTTTAGGCAATCTATCATTTATACGTACAATAACTGTTGAATCATTTTTTAAATTTCTAACTAATACATAAGTTCCAAAGGTAAGGGTTTTATGTGCTGCTGTTAAGCTATCTTGACTAAATTTTTGTCCCGATGCAGTTTTTCTGCCATTAAATTTTTTAGCATAAAAACTGGCAATACCTGTGGTAGTACTCGTAATTGAAAGACTATCTTGCGCTACTGCACTTTTAAAGTAGATATTTACAATTAGAATAAAAAGAAAAAAGCGCATAGTCCAAAGTTAATCTATTTTATTATTTTTAACTCAGTTTAATCATACTTTACATAAAATATAAATAACAACCATGAAACACTTATTATTAGTTGGTTTAGGGAGGTGCAATAGGCAGTATTTTTCGTTATATGACTTCGCTTTATTTTACAAAACAAGTTGCCAATTTTTTTCCTATTGGTACATTTATCGTTAATATAATTGGTTGTTTTATTGTAGGATTATTAATTGGATTATTCGGAAAACAAATCAACACTCAACCTGAATTAAAACTATTACTAATTGTAGGATTATGTGGGGGCTTTACTACTTTTTCTACATTCTCTGCCGAAACTATCTCTCTTTTTCAATCGGGGCAAATTGGTTGTGGATTATTAAATATAGGTTTAAGTGTAAGTATTGGTTTACTAGCAATGTGGTTAGGATTAAAAATTTAGTGGAGCGTTAAAGCTTTTCTTCAATTTAATTGGGTTAGTTTATTAGTTTTTGTTTCTACAAACAAAATCCACCTCACTGTTACGACTTGTTCCAGTCCAAATTTTTTTGCCCCTGAGAAGTAGTTCAAGGTAAACAACATTCTCTAAAATATACCTTCTGTCGGTTGTCCGTTCTTTTCCTGCCAAAATGTTGAGCAAACCTACATCAACCAAATAGTATTTTTCTTACGTGGCAAGTTGCTTTTTAGCTTTGATGTCAAAGCGATTTACTTTGATAATTTATAAGAAGTGTTTTTATTATGAATAACGACTTTCTTTTTTATGAAATGTCTCAAATTATTAATGCTTAATTGTACACTTTGATTTATTTTTTTAGGTTAATGTATAAAAATGAGGAAACGCCATTAACTACATAATAAATCAAATAACCTTTAATTGTTTTTGGCAGGTAAAACCATTAAAAATTCTGGAATAGTTACTTTAAATTCCGATTGATCAATTAATTTTTTCATAGTATAAAATCCACTCATTTTCCCAATTTCGGTGCTAAAATTACAGCCACTGTTATAGGTATAAGTCTCGCCTGGTTCTATGGATGGTGTTTCTCCCACAACTCCTTCCCCATCCACAATGCGTTTTTCGCCAAAGGCATCAGTGATGTCCCAATGGCGCTTAAGCAGTTTAACAGTAAAATCACTCTTATTAGTAATTGTTACTTCATAAACAAAGAAGTAGTATTGATTTTTAGGATCCGACTGATGAGGATAATAATGTGTTACCACCGATATCTGTATGCCATGGGTAATTATTGAGTTCATAAATCCAAAATACTTACCGAAATATACATCATAAATTTGAGGTTTCAAAACTCTATAAAATATATAATTAATTAATAATCAACAAGTTAAAATAAATATTTATTTGTATTTTATATAATACCATAGCTAAAAATGTTGTATATTTGTAGCCCAATTTTTAATCAGGGTAAAAGTTGGCAAAACATAAAATATAATCCGCTTTGGTAGCCCTGAAATACCAAATACAATTAAAAAAATAAAATGGCAGAAAAAAATGCCCAAGTTGGGAATCCAGATTTTGACTGGAATTCTATTGGAAAGAAAAGTGGTAGTTATTCAGAAGAAGAACGTACTAAGTTAGACGAGATGTATGGTAAATCATTAAGCACTATTGCTGATGCACAAACTGTACAAGGAACTGTAGTTTCTAAAAATGCTCGTGAAGTAGTTGTAAATATTGGCTACAAATCTGATGGTGTAGTTTCATTATCAGAATTTCGTTATAACCCAGATTTAAAAATTGGCGATAGCGTTGAAGTATTTATTGAAAAAGCTGAAGATACACATGGTCAATTAATTTTATCGCACAAAAAAGCTCGTGCTGGTAAATCTTGGGATAGAGTTAATGAAGCACTTAATGCTGATGAAATTATTAAAGGCTTTGTTAAATGCCGTACTAAAGGTGGATTAATTGTAGATGTATTTGGTATTGAGGCTTTCTTACCGGGTTCACAAATTGATGTAAAACCTATTCGTGATTACGATGTGTACGTTGGAAAAACCATGGAGTTTAAAGTGGTTAAAATTAACAACGAATTTAAAAATGTGGTAGTATCACACAAAGCTTTAATTGAGGCTGAAATTGAATCTCAAAAACGCGATATCATATCTAAATTAGAAAAAGGACAAGTATTAGAAGGGGTTGTTAAAAACATTACTTCTTACGGTGTGTTTATTGATTTAGGTGGTGTTGACGGTTTAATCCATATTACAGACTTATCGTGGGGTCGTATCAATCATCCAGAAGAAATTGTAAAATTAGACGAGAAAATTAATGTGGTAATTTTAGATTTTGATGATGATAAGAAACGTATTGCATTAGGTTTAAAACAATTATCGGCTCATCCATGGGATGCTTTAAACGCTGATGTTAAAGTAGGTGACAAAGTAAAAGGTAAAGTAGTTGTGTTAGCTGATTACGGTGCATTTGTTGAAATTGCCCCAGGCGTTGAAGGCTTAATTCACGTATCTGAAATGAGTTGGTCGCAACACTTACGTTCTGCTCAAGAGTTCTTAAAAGTAGGTGAAGAAGTAGAAGCTGTAGTTTTAACATTAGACAGAGAAGAGCGTAAAATGAGTTTAGGTGTTAAACAATTAACACCTGATCCTTGGAATATGATTATTGACAAATACGCTAAAGGTACTAAACATGCTGGTACTGTGCGTACCTTCACTAATTTCGGTGTATTTGTTGAGTTAGAAGAAGGTGTTGATGGATTAGTTCATATTTCTGATTTATCATGGAGTAAGAAAATCAAACACCCATCTGAATTTTGCAAAATTGGTGATAAATTAGAAGTAGTAGTATTAGAAATAGATGGCGAAAACCGTCGTTTATCTTTAGGACACAAACAACTAGAAGAAAATCCATGGGATGTATTTGAAACAGTGTTTACTTTAGATTCAGTACACCAAGGAACTGTTATTTCAGTAAACGATAAAGGCGCAACTATTGGTTTAACTTATGGTGTAGAAGGATTCTGTCCTGCACGTCATTTAGTTAAAGCTGATGGTTCATCAGTTAAGGCTGAAGAAGTTGCAGACTTTAAAGTAATTGAATTTAGCAAAGACGCTAAGCGTATTGTAGTTTCTCATGCTCGCTTACACGAAGAAGTAAAAGAAGAAGCTAAGAAAGCTGAGAAAGCTAGCAAAGCGGCTGATGCTGAAGAAGCTAAAAAAGCTGTAAAAAAAGTAAAAGATAGTCAAGAGAAAACCACTTTAGGTGATATCTCAGCCTTATCTGCTCTTAAAGATAAAATGGAAGGGAAATAATTTCACTTTCATTGAACCCAATCATAAGGCACGAGTTGCCTAATGAGAAAAACTAAAAACACGCCATGGTTTTTAGTTTTTAAGAACCAGAGCCCTTTCAGGAAACTGAAAGGGCTTTTGGTTTTAATAGTATATTGCTTAACTTAGTAAGGTGAAAGAAGCTAACCAAATTATAACTGATTTAAAACGTCGCCTACTTAAACCTATTTATTTTTTGTGCGGTGAAGAAGCTTATTACATTGATTTAATTAGCAATTATATTGAACACAATATACTAGATGAGAGCGAGCGAGAATTTAATCAAACAATTTTATATGGTAAGGATGTAGATTTAAACACCATTATTTCAGCATCTAAACGTTTTCCAATGATGAGCGAATATCAAGTGGTGATTGTAAAAGAAGCTCAAAATATAAGAGAACTTAACAAGAGTGCATCTTCCGATGATGATGACAGCGCAAGCAGCAATAAATCTTCTAATGCTACTAACTCATTTATATCGTATTTACAAAACCCACAAAGTTCTACCATCCTTGTATTTTGTTATAAATATAAATCATTAGATAAGCGTGGCTCTATTTTTAAAACAATTCAAAAGAAAAATCATGTTTTTTTAAATTCCGAAAAAATATATGATGATAAAGTGCCTGGATGGATAACTAATTATATAACTGAAAAAAAATATAAACTAGCACCAAATGTAGCTAATTTAATTGCTGAGTCGTTAGGTAATGATTTATCAAAGGTGGCTAATGAAATAGAAAAATTATTTATTAACCTAAAAGAAGGCGATGAAATAACCTTACAATTAGTACAGGATAATATTGGAATAAGTAAAGACTTTAATGTATTTGAATTACAAAAAGCACTCACCGATAAAAACATTTTAAAAGCCAATCAAATTATTAATTACTTTGCCTCCAACGAAAAAGAGCATCCCGCAGTAATGGTATTAAGTTCGCTTTACGGCTATTTCACTAAAACATTGCAATACCATTTTATACCAGATAAATCAAAAACAGCTGTAGCTACAGCTTTGGGAGTTAATCCCTACTTTGTAGATGGCATTGCTGCATCTGCTAGAAGCTATAATACTGCTAAACTTAAAGCTATATTTGGCTACTTAAGAGAATACGATTTAAAAACAAAAGGTGTTGATAATGTTGGTATTAGTAATGGAGAACTAATGAAAGAATTAGTTTTTAAGATTTTGCATTAAATTTTTAAAACCAACTAAACCTATCGTTTAAACGAAAAAATGATTTAGTCTTTTTGCCATAAGGCATTCTAATTCTTACACCACCTGTATAACACACGTCCATGATATTAAAAGCTTTTTCTTGTTTACCCACTCGCATA
>JADLER010000212.1 GCA_020846025.1 Bacteroidia bacterium
CGTGGATCTAAAACACCATAAATTATATCAACTATAATGTTAGTTGCCACAAAAATTGCAGCAAAAATAATTGTTGTACCCATTACAACTGGCAAATCATTTTTTGTTAGCGCTTCAAAAACTTCGTAACCAATTCCTTTCCAACTAAAAATATATTCAACAAAAACAGCTCCAGCCATTAAGCCTGCAAACCAACCAGAAATAGCAGTAACTACAGGATTTAGGGCATTTTTAAGCGCATGTTTTATAATCACTGTTTTTAATTTTAACCCCTTAGCCTTTGCAGTTCTGATATAATCTTGGCTCATTACATCTAATAGCGAACTACGCATCAATTGTACGACAATAGCTAAAGGTCTAACTCCTAAGGTAATGGCAGGCAAAATAAGATTTTTTAATTTCAACACTTCACCATCCCATACATCAATATCATATAAACTTCCAGTGGGCGATAATCCAGTGTAATCTCTTAACACGTAGCCAAAAAGCCATGCAATAATCAATCCCACAAAAAATGAAGGAGCCGCCATTCCAAGAACTGATAGTACCAAAGAAAATTTATCGTAAAAAGAATTATGTCTTACAGCACTTATAATGCCCAAGAAAATTCCTATTATTGATGCAATTATGATAGACGTAAAAGCCAATACAGCAGTTTCTGGCAAAGTTTCCTTTACAATATCCGAAACTTGACGCTGAGTAATATATGATCTTCTTAAATAAGGATATTTTAAAACCACAGATTTATTGTTCCCTATCGTAAAAAGTGGTATCCATGAGTACTTTGTTGGATTAAGAAACCACAAACTCTTATTATTTTGGTTATTATGAACTGAAATAGGCGATAAATCATTCAAATATCTAGCATACTGTTCCATAATTGGCTTATCAGTTCCTAAATCTCTATGTATAGCCTCAATAGACTCTTTATTAGCCCTTTGACCAAGCATTATAGTAGCAGGATCTCCAGGTAAAACATTAAATAAGAAAAATATCACAGTGATAACGCCAAATAAAACCAACAAACTGTACAATATTTTTTTAACAACGTACTTTATCACAAAATCTTACATTTTGATTAGTCTGCTAAGTAAGTAAAATTATTCAGTAAATAAAATATTTTAGGCGAAAATTATCAGCTATAAAAAAATCGGGTAAATTTGTAAGGATTGATAGTAAGTTCGTATATCCGAAGTTGGGTTAAGATTTTAGCCTTAGTTATATTTAGTACAAGCCTTAACTATTTATTTGCTCAAAAAGTGGGTATTGTATTAAGTGGCGGCGGTGCTAGTGGTATAGCGCACATAGGTGTACTTAAGGCATTAGAAGAAAATCACATACCTATAAATTGTATTTCTGGTACGTCTATTGGAAGCGTAATTGGAGGGTTATATGCCTCTGGGTATTCTCCCACTGAAATTGCTAAAATAGTAAAAGATGAAGCCTTTGCTAATCTTACTAAAGGCGAGATGTCTCCAAAATATGGCTACTATTTAAGGAAAAGAGACGATTATGCCTCTTGGCGTACTTTAAAACTTAACTTAAACAACTCTTTAATTGGTAACTTAGCTACTAATCTAATCAATTCGGTGCCAATAGACTATTATTTAATGGAAACATTTGCCTCTGCCAATGCCGTATCTAAATATAATTTTGATAGTTTATTTGTTCCTTTTAGATGTGTTGCCTCAGATATTGAATCTAAAGAAAGTGTGATTTTTAGGGATGGCGATTTACCTTCTGCCATTAGGGCTTCTATGAGTTATCCTTTTTATATAAGACCAATTACTATTGATAGTGTGCTTTTGTTTGACGGTGGATTATATAATAATTTTCCAACCAATGTTATGTACGACGAACTCTATCCTGATGTGATGATAGGTAGTGTGGTAACGGAGAACTCAGTAAAACCAAGCGACGACAACATTTACTTACAACTACGCAATATGCTTATGAATAAAAGCAATTTTAAACCTATTTGTGATAATAGCGTTATAATTGAACCTTGGGCAGATGTCAGCATTTTTAATTTCGAATCAGTACAAAGATTAATTGATAGTGGTTATGCTGCTACAATACGACAAATTCCAGTAATTAAATCTTACATTACACAGTTCCAAAATCAAAGTGAATTAACCAATAAAAGGATTTTATTTAGAGAAAAGACAGCTCCTAATCATGTTATTTTTGACAAAATTCAAGTAAATGGTGCATCAAAAGGGATGAGCTATTTTATTACTAAAAGCATACTATCTAGCCATAAACCACTCACTTTAAAAAGATTAAAGAAGCAATATTTTAGATTAATGGCAGATGAAAAAATAAAATCAGCTTATCCCATTTCTAAGCTAGATACTGCAACTGGTAAATACATATTAACCTTAAATGCTAAAAGAGAAAAACATTTATTTTTTGATGTAGGTGGAAATATCTCTAACCGTCCAATAAGTCATTTTTTCTTAGGTGCTCAATATAATTATATCGGCCGTATTGGTATAACAGTTTATGCCAATGGTTATTTAGGTAAATTAAATTCAAGTTCACTTTCAAAAATCCGTTTTGATTTTCCAACTCGTATCCCTTTTTATATTGAGCCATCCTTTACTATTTCTCGATGGGATTATTATCGCAGTAGTGCCCTATTCTATGATTTTGAAAAACCTGCCTATCTTATTCAAGAAGATATTTTTGGAGAAATTAATGTAGGTGCACCTGTTGGTAATATAGGTAAAATTGTAGCTACAGGAGGGTATAGCGAATGGAAAAACAAATATTATCAAGTTCCACAATTTACAAAATTAGACACTAGTGATGTAAGTTTATTTGACTTCTCTTATGCACAAATAGCCTATCACATTAATACATTAAACAGAAAACAATATGCTACAGAAGGCACTAACTTATTACTTAGAATAAAGGGAGTAAGTGGAAATGAAATTTATTATCCTGGAAGTACGGCAACCGATAGTGTAAAAGTAATAAAAGGACCTTGGCATCAATGGTTTAACATAAAACTAACCATTGATAAGTATATTAAGCCTATTAAGTATTTTAAAATTGGTGTGTATGGCGAAGGTGTTTATTCTTCACAAGATTTTTTCAGAAATTACCAAGCATCTATTTTATCTGCTCCATCCTTTAATCCAATACCAGAGAGTAAAACTTTATTTATTGATGATTATAGAGCACATCAATACGTGGCAGGTGGATTAAAAGCCATTGCCACCCCTTATAAAAATCTTGATGTTCGGTTTGAAGCGTATGTATATCAGCCCGTATATTCTATCCTCAAAAAATCAGACAATACCTCCGAATACAGTTCTCCATTCTTATATCATCATTTTTTAGGAATGGGAGCATTAGTATATCATACTCCAATTGGCCCAATTAGTCTTGGGGTTAATTATTACGACAAAAATGATAACAGTTTTTCCTTTTTCTTCCATTTTGGTTATACGCTCTATAACCACAAATCCATTGATTGATTTCAAAATACATTTTCACTCAAGCAAATTTGTTAATTACTCAATTATATATATCATTTAACATATTTTAATTTACACAAAAACCGAATGGTTATAAATTTGAGAACTTAACTCAGGAAATAATTCCTTATTTTTGGAATAATCTAATTAAAAATAACAATATTAAAATATCAACTCTATATTCATCAAGTATGAAAAAAACACTCCTCACTCTTTCAGGATTATTAATAACGATTACAACAGCATTTTCTCAAGGATACGAAATCAAAATCAATTTTAAATATTGCAAAGATACCATGGCTTTTTTAGCATTTTATCAATTTGATAAATCCTATTTGGCAGATACTTGCAAAAAAGTTGTAAAAGGAAATATCATATTTAAAGGAAAGAAAAAATTAGAGAAAGGAGTATATTATTTAGTTAGTCAAGATAAAGCTCGTTACTTTGATTTTTTTATCACAGATGAAACGCAAAAGTTAACCATTACAACTGATACAGCCGATATTGTAAAGCATCTTAAATCACCCACATCCAAAGAAAACGACGATTTTTTTACTTATATCCGTTTTATTACAGACAAAAACAAAGAATTTAATAGCATGAAAGCAAAAACAAAAGGTATGTCTTCAAAAGATTCTGCTACTTTTATGATAGAGAAAGGTAGAGCTATGAATGAGTCGGTAATTGCATATGAAAATAATTTTTTACAGCAACATAAGGGCTCGTATATTTCTGAAGTAATAGGGCAAAAAATGGAGAAAGAAGCCAAAGAAATTCCCAAAGCATCTAATGGCCGACCTGACAGCCTATACAATTATGTATATTATAAAACGCATTTTTGGGATGGAGTAAATTTTCAAGATGACGGAACAATGCGTACACCATTTTTTTCAGATCGATTAAAGAAATACTTTAATAATGTAGTTATTCAAAATCCAGATAGTATGATTTTAGAGATGGATAGAATGATGGCAAAAACAAAACCTAGCACCTTATTACATAAATTAATGCTTGCTCATTTTCTCTACACATCCGAATCATCAAAAATTATGGGATTTGATAAAGTATTTGTACACGTTATTAATAAATATGTAAAATCTGGAATGGGTAAGGAAGTGTACGACGAAGCAACTATTCAAAAAATACTAGAAAGAGGACGAATTATTGAACCTTTACTTTTAGGCAACCAAGCGCCTGAACTTTTAATGATTGACACTATCACACAAAAAGTTATTGCTAAAATGGGCTTTGATACCGTGAAAACAAGTACAGGCGCTACTAAATTATATTA
>JADLER010000213.1 GCA_020846025.1 Bacteroidia bacterium
AAAAGAATACTTTACGCTAAACAATAATTACAATGGGGGTGTTAGCCTTAGCAGCAACATCAGCGAGAAGATAGATTTTAATATCGGTCCTAATTTAACGTATGCGCAAATTATTTCTAACGGCTTAAAAACAACAGCTACTAATTATTACATCACGCAAGTATCAGGCAAAGCTCAATGGATTTTTTATAAAGGATTTTTTATTCATGCCAACGGAACCTATTATAATTACCAAGGATTGGGAGCAGGATATAATGTAAATTATGCTTTGTTAAATGGAGGTGTAGGCGCAAAATTTTTTAAAAATAATTCGGGAGAATTGCGTTTGATGATTTTTGATATACTAAATCAAAACAATAGTATTAACCGAACTACAACCGAAACCTATACGGAAGATTCTAAAAATTTAGTTTTAAAAAGATATTATATGTTGACGTTTACTTATACGTTTAAGAAATTTTCCGTAGGCAGTCAACCGCCGGAAGCAGACAAACCTCCATTTCCTATGCCTGGCGGCGGATTTCCATTCCCCGGCGGTGGCGGACCGCCTCATGGTTCACATCCGTAATTGCAAAACTACTCATCATAAATATGATCCTTATTATAGGTTGTATTTTGTGATTTTACATCTTGTTTAAAAACATTTTTTTAAAAAAAAATATGATATGTATCATATCTTTTTCAAGATATATCTTGATGGGTTAAATCATCATTTTAGATATTTTTGGCTCTTAATTTCTAAATAAACAATGGGGGCATTGGTAGTATTAATACTAATAAGCTTGGTGGTAGCTGTCGGGTTTTTAATCGCTTTTTTTTGGTCGGTTAAAACCGGGCAAATGAATGATGATTACACGCCTTCTGTGCGAATACTATTTGAAAACAATAAAAAAAACGAAAACAATAATCCATTAAACAATCAACAAAAATTATGAATAACAATTTAGAAACATTTTATTACGACAATAAAATCGTTAAATGGTTTGCTTACGCTACGATGCTTTGGGGCGTGGTTGGATTTACCGCAGGGCTGTACATAGCCTTGCAGTTAGTTTTTCCGATTCTTAATTTAGGAGTAGATTTTACCACGTTTGGTCGCTTGCGTCCGTTACACACAAACGCAGTAATTTTTGCGTTTGTAGGAAACGGTATTTTTATGGGTGTTTATTATTCTTTGCAACGCTTATGTAAAGCACGCTTATTTAACGACACACTAAGTAAATTACATTTTTGGGGCTGGCAATTAATAATTGTACTTGCCGCCGTTACCTTATTAGCCGGCTACACCACCGGAAAAGAGTATGCCGAATTAGAATGGCCTATTGATATTTTAATTGCCATTGTATGGGTAATTTTTGGTATTAATATGATGGGGACTATTGTTAAACGCAGAGAACATCATATATATGTAGCTATATGGTTTTATATCGGCACATTTATAACAGTAGCCGTGTTACATATAGTAAACTCGTTTGAGCTTCCGGTAAGTTTATTTAAAAGTTATCCGGTGTATGCCGGTGTGCAAGATGCTTTAGTGCAATGGTGGTATGGGCATAATGCAGTGGCTTTCTTTTTAACTACGCCTTATTTAGGTGTTATGTATTACTTTGTTCCTAAAGCAGCTAATCGTCCGGTATATTCTTATCGCCTTTCTATTATTCACTTTTGGGCATTAATTTTCCTATACATTTGGGCAGGGCCGCATCATTTACTTTACACTTCTTTGCCAGATTGGGCGCAATCATTAGGAACTGTGTTTTCGATAATGTTAATTGCGCCATCGTGGGGCGGAATGATAAATGGATTGTTAACCTTGAGTGGAGCATGGGATAGAGTTAGAGAAGATGCTGTTTTAAAATTTATGGTAGTAGCTATTACAGCTTATGGTATGGCTACGTTTGAGGGTCCTTTATTATCTATTAAAAGTGTTAACGCAATTAGTCATTATACCGATTGGACAATTGCTCACGTACACGTTGGCGCATTAGGGTGGAATGGCTTTTTAACTTTTGGCGTATTGTATTGGTTAATTCCTCGATTGTTTCAAACTAAATTATACTCACAAAAATTAGCTAACTATCATTTTTGGATAGGCACTATGGGCATTGTGTTATACGCAGTTCCATTGTATTGGGCAGGTTTTACACAATCATTAATGTGGAAAGAATTTACTCCTGAAGGAATGTTACGTTACCCTAATTTCCTTGAAACTATAACCCAAATTATTCCAATGTATTTTATGCGAAGCATTGGCGGATTGCTTTACATTACCGGCAGTATATTAATGGTATATAATTTAATTAAAACCATAAAAGCCGGTAATTTTCTTGCAGAAGAAGAAGCGCAAGCACCTGCCTTAACTTCCGAATACCATGAGCATAAAGGAGAGCATTGGCATCGCTGGATAGAACGCCGTCCGGTGCAAATGCTAATAGCCAGCTTAATAGTTATTTTAATTGGTGGTGTTATAGAAATGATACCAACATTTTTAGTAGAATCAAACATACCAACTATATCCAGTGTAAAGCCTTATACTCCTCTTGAATTAGAAGGAAGAGATATTTATGTAAGAGAAGGTTGTTACACTTGCCACTCGCAAATGATACGCCCTTTCCGATCAGAAACTGCTCGTTATGGAGAGTATTAGAAAGCAGGCGAGTTTGTGTATGATCATCCATTTCAATGGGGTTCTAAACGTACCGGACCAGATCTACAACGTATTGGAGGAAAGTACCCTGATAGTTGGCATTTTAACCACATGTTAGATCCAACTACCATGTCGCCCGGCTCTATTATGCCACCATATCCGTGGTTGGTAGAAAGAGCACTTAACACATCTTCTACACAAGATAAAATTAAAGTTATGCGAAAATTAGGAGTTCCTTACCCCGAAGGTTATGAAGCAACCGCTTTAACAGACTTACAAAAACAAGCAGAAAGCATTTCCGAAAACCTTAAAAAAGATAAAATTGATGTAATGAGCAACCGCGAAATAATTGCACTTATTGCTTACTTACAACGTATGGGAACAGACATTAAAAAAACAACGGCAAGCAATTAATCGTATGAAGTTTATTAATTATTTAACTGCAATAAAAGGGGTATCTATATTCCCGATGATATCGTTATTAATATTTTTTGGATTCTTTATTTTTTTAGGAATTTATGTATTCTTTATTATGGATAAAGATAAAATTGAAGAACAAAAAAATATTCCCATTAATTAAAATAATCTTTTTAAAGCAGAATTACTATGAAAAATAAAACCACTCGTTTGTTAAACAAAAAAAGTTTTATAAAAAATATTGCATTGCTATTGTTTCTATTGCTCGCTACACCTCTGTTTTCAGCAGAAGTAGTTAAACCTAAAAGCGATGTAGAACTACTCTTTTCTAATTCGCTATTTACATTACTGGTAGCAACTATTGTAATTTTATTAATAGTTATTTATTTCTTAAAAAGAAAAATGGAAAAAGTAACTAAACAAAAAATTGCCGATATACAAAGTAGTTTTATCGGAAAAGTTAGCATTATTGTTTTTTTATTAACTACCGCAACGTCTTCGTATGCACAAGAAATCACACCATCTTCGGAAAGTGTAACGTTACCACTTAGTTTATTGTTAGGAATGTTATTTATCATAGCTACTGAAATATTTGTAATAATTAAACTTTTACAAACTATACAAGCTGTTAAAAGTACTGTTGTTTCGGGTACAAGTAATCAAAAATATTTTTCTTCTAATCCAACAACAGCCACTATTTCACAGGAAGAAGATGATTTATTATTAGATCATAATTACGATGGAATAAGAGAATTAGATAACGACTTGCCTCCGTGGTGGAAGTACGGCTTTTATCTTACTATTATTTATTCTTTTATCTATATGTTTTATTATCATACTGGTAACGGAAAAGGACAAATAGACGAATACAATCAGCAAATAGCAGATGCAAAAGTGCAAGTTGATGAGTATCGAAAAAAATCAGGTAACGCTATTGATGAAACCAATGCAAAAATATTAAGTGGTGCAGATATAACCGCCGGAAAAGAAGCCTATGATATGAATTGCGCAGCCTGCCACGGTAAGTTAGGCGAAGGAACCGTTGGACCTAACTTAACAGACGATTATTGGTTGCATGGCGGAAGCATAAACGATGTTTTTAAAACCATTAAATACGGTTATCCTGAAAAGGGAATGAAATCATGGCAAGCCGATCTTTCTCCATTACAAATTAATCAAGTAAGCAGTTATATAAAATCTTTACACGGCACTAATCCGCCTAATGCAAAAGAAAAACAAGGAGACGTGTTTAAAGAATAATAACACGGTATTTAAACATGAGTAATAACGAAAAATCAAACATAGTAGGCAGTGGAGAAGAAGGAACTTTTCGAGATTCGTTCTCTACAATAGGTAAAGACGGCAAAAG
>JADLER010000214.1 GCA_020846025.1 Bacteroidia bacterium
AACTTAGTTGATGAATTAATTGTAGTAGGCGAATATGCTTATTCATTAAATGACCAAATTTCTGTTTCGGCTATACATCTTAAAAGTGGTAAGTATTTTGATGATAACATCAAAGCTTTAGATAACGAAAATCAGGCATTCGCATTATATCAAACTCAAAAAAAAGACATTTTAGTTGGTCGAACAAATGGATTATATAAATATGTAGATGGTAGCCAAGTAAAAATTGACATTGGAAAAACAATAAATGTATATGCTATTACAGAAGATAGTCAGGGATATTTATACATTGGAAGTGATAATGCCATTTATATACTTAATAATTATAAAATTATTAAAACGATTCAAGTAAAACCCAAAAAAGTAAGTAGTTTTTTCGCATTTAATAACACAGCGCATGTAAGTAATATTGTTATTGATAAGTACCAACGCATTTGGTTTACCAATACGCCCGACGATAATCTTTATCTAATTGAAAATAACATCACCTATGATGCTTTTGATTTATTAGGAATTGACAAAGTCCTTATTAATTGCATTTATAAAGATACCGATAATCACATTTGGATTGGTACATTTAATGATGGAGTTTATTTTATTCAAAATCCTCAATTTCAAAATTTCTCATTCACCACCGAACGACGTATGTTGCCAGTAAGTAGCGCCTCATTTATTGACAATAGCATGATAGTGGGTACTAACAATGGTTTATTTATTTTTGATAAAACCAATAATAACACACAAACAGTAATTGCCCCCGATGAATTATTTAATGAATCGGTTTATGGTATATTTAATATAAGCAATAACATTGTCTATTCAAAAACAAACTCTGCTAATAATTTAAAACGTCCGTTTCTCATAAATGGGAAATCTTATTCTTTCACACCCCTTGCCTCTCGATTATTTAGTATTTCGAATAAAGAAAAAAACACAGCTTATTTAGCCGATAATACTGCCAGTCTTTATCTAATTAAAGATTACATCAACGAAAAATATAATGTAATTGACACTTTAATATCATTCGATGATTACAGAACAAAAATAACATCGGTTTTAGAACATCAAAACGATTTATTAGTGGGCACATCAGATGGATTAACAATATACAATTATAATTCAAAAACATATAAGAATTTATCGCACCCTCATTTTAAATTTGGCATCAATCATTTATCTCAATTTCAAAACAAAACATATATAGCACACGAGAATGGTTTAACTGTATTTGAAGACACAACTTTAATACAACAAATAGGTGAGCATCAACTAACCTCTGTTAAAAAAATCAAATTCTATCAAAACCGGATATGGATTGCTACATTGGATGGACTTTACATTTGCGATACACAATTTAATCCTATTGTAATTTATAATAAAACAAATGGATTACTCTCAAATACCATTAATGATATTGTATTTAAAGACAACAACTGTTGTATTTGTACTGATAAAGGTATTACAACTTGCGCAATTGATGATTTACTAAAATTACCAAGAGTTCCGAATAAATTATTTATAACTAGTATTGATGCAGAAGGTGAATTTTTAGAACTAGAGAATAATACCATCTATCTTAAAAGCAATCAAACTGATATTATGATTAGTTTCTCTAGCCCGTTATATGTAAAACCAAACAAACAGTATTATCGCTACAAATACGACAAAGGAAATTTTAGTATTGAGAATCGTCAAGTACATCTTACTTCCATAGAAGGTGGGAAACACCATTTAGAAATTATTTGCTCTTATGATGGTATAAATTGGAGTGAACCAATTACCATAACCATAATAAAAGAAATTCCATTCAAACAAACTATTTGGTTTATCTTATTAATAATAGCTTGTGTTATTACTTTATTTTTAATTATTACATTAATTACAATTAAACAGATTAAATTAAAAGCCTCGAAACGAGTTCAGGACGAAAGGCAAGTAAATCTTTTAAAACATCAAGCCATGAATTCATTAATGAGTCCACATTTTATTTTTAACTCATTAACTTCTATTCAAAACTACATTAATAGTAATGATTCTTTAAAAGCAAGTGAGTATCTAGCAAAATTCTCGCGTCTAATTCGTATGATTATTGAAAAAGCATCACAAAGTGAAATTTCATTAAATGAAGAATTAACACGCTTGAATTACTATTTAGATTTAGAAAGAGAACGTTTTAAAGGTAAATTTGATTTTTTTATAGAAGTTGATGAGAATATTCATACAAATGATTTAAAAATACCGAATATGATTATACAACCTTATGCCGAAAACTCTATTATACATGGTATTTTACCAAAACACGAACATGGTAATCTTTATATTCGATTTAAACAAGTAAACGAACAAACACTTCAAATTATCATAGAAGATGATGGCATAGGTTATAATAAAGCCAAAGAACACGCTAAAGCAGGACATAAATCGTTAGGCACTAAAACCATTAACAAAATACTTGAACTCAACACCAAACTAACTAATAAAAAACAAAGCGTTGAAATTATAGATAAATCAGATTTTTCGGCTACTGAGCAAGGAACAAAAATTATCATTTCATTACAAATCTAATCATTGGCATTATTTAAAATAAAATATTTAATAACATTCATTTTCTTAATGGCATGGTTAGTCATTAAAGCTCAAATATTCCCTTTGAGAACCTTAGCAGATACTACAAATATTTGCCAAGGAGATTCAGTTTTATTGAAATTTTCGGAGGAATTAATTAGTAAAAATGCAACTTATACTTGGCAAACACCCAATGCCATTATCGTACATGCTAAACAGTTGTATGTAAAACACAAAGGATTATATATTGTAAGAATTAATGATGGAAAAAAATATTGGTCAGATACCACCTTTGTGAGAATAAATGATAAGCCTAAACATATAAGAATTAGAGATACTACAATTTGTGGAAATCAAATTAACATTACCATACCTTCAAAAGAATATAAATACACTTGGAGTAATGGTGATTTTGGAAATAAAACACAAATTGATAAAGCTGGTAAATACTGGGTAAAAATTAACCACAAAGGATGTGTTATGGTTGATACTTTTAAGGTATTTACAGCGGGTTCTATAACACCAAATTTTAGTAAAGAAATTTTAATGTGTGAAACTGATCCTCCAAAAACACTTTCGGTAAAAGCAAGTGCTGATGTGAAATTTTATTGGAACACGGGCAGTACCTCATCAAGTATTAATGTGGCAAAAGAAGGAGTATATTGGGTAAAAAGTAGTTCAAAAAACTGCGGGACTAGAATAGATTCTGTAATAATTAAATATAAAAACTGTGATTGTGATATCTATATCCCTAATAGTTTCTCACCAAATGATGATGATAAAAACGACGAGTTTGCTTTATCGTTTCAATGCGAATACAACTATTTTCTATTAACAATTTACGACCGTTGGGGGAATGTAGTATATACTTCAAAAAATTTTAACTCCAAATGGAACGGGAAATTTAAGGGTATTCCCTGTCCAGACGATGTTTATATTTACAAAATAGAAGCTATACAAAAAGGAAATGATAAAAAAATTATAAAAAACGGGCATGTATCTTTATTTAGATAAAATTAAATTTTTACTTCTTTCACTACTCGTATTACAATTTGTAACCTTCTTTGCTCAATCCGAACTAACTCAAATTAAACCATTTGGTACAAATCCTGGGAATTTAAAATTAATGTTTTACGATCCTGGGAACATTACTAAGAAATCACCATTGGTAGTTGTTTTACATGGTTGTACTCAAACAGCCGAGATGTGCGCCAAACAATCAGGATGGAATAAATTAGCATTAATACATCAATTTTATGTTTTATATCCAGAACAAATTTTTGTAAATAATCCTGAAAATTGTTTTAACTGGTTTCGTTCAAACGATCAAGAAAGAGATAAAGGTGAACCAGGCTCTATTAAACAAATGATTGACTACATGACAAAAACAAAACACATTGATACAACACGTATTTTTATAGTAGGTTTATCTGCAGGGGCAGCTATGAGTACTATTATGTTATCTGTTTATCCCGAAGTGTTTAGTAAAGGTGGTATTTTAGCTGGTGGCCCATATAAAGCAACCGAATCTGTAATAAACTCAGGAAATGCTATGCTAGGATTAATATCAAAGTCTCCTGAAAAATGGGGTGATTTAATCCGAAAACAAAACCCAACATATAAAGGTAATTATCCAAAAATAGCCGTATTTCATGGCAAAAAAGATATTATAGTAAATCCAAATAACGCTAATCAACTGATTAAACAATGGGTAAACATTCATCAAACTGATTATATCGAAGACGAATATTTTTCTCAATTTAAAAATTATGAAAATATTGAACTTTCAATTTACAAAAATCAAAATCAAGAAGAAATTGTAAGATATTATCAAATAAAAGACATAGGTCACACCTTACCTATTGATACAGGTCAATGTCCAACTCAAGGTGGTAAAACAGGAATGTTTGCTAAAGACATTAATTTTCATAGCACTTTCTGGATAGCTGATTTTTTTGGAATTTTAACTCCACCATATTTCATTCAAGGAAATACTATCTTAAAGGCAAAATCAATTGATAATTTATTTAGTATTCCAAAGCACAACAACTCAACTTACCAGTGGAATACACCTGCAGGCATGTGGATTCAAGGAGAAAAACATGGAAATAACATTTCAATTCAAGTTGATGAAATTGGAGGTCTGCTTGAGGTTATTGAAACCACCAATGCAGGTTGTATGGAAGTACCTTCTCGTATTTCCATTAAAATAGAATAAAACTACATTTTTGACTTTCAAACTATTACATAATTCTTTAACAAATTCAAAAATATTTACAGTATAAAAGTACTTTAATACTTTTATTTAGTATATTTGTGAAACAATAGTAGTTAAACATTAAAAAATACATATCATGGAAACAGCAAACGAAATTATCATCAACGTACAAGAACTAGAACCAAGATTAAGACATCAAACTATCTTTGATACTTTTAATTCATTAATGGAAGGAGAAAGTTTTATTATCCACAATAACCATGATCCAATGCCTGTATATTACCAACTTACAGAAATGCGTGGAAATATTTTTACATGGGATTATTTACAGAAAGGTCCAGAATGGTGGGATATTAGAGTTCGCAGAGATGTGCCAATTATCCCAACAGAAGATAAAGATTTTATATTAAATATTCCCGTAATAGAACCTCAACAAAAACATGCTACAATTTTCCATGTATTTAAAAATACATTACCAGGTAATTCATTTATTATTCACAATAATCATGATCCAAAGCCTGTATATTTTCAATTACAAAATATGTTTGGCGATACTTTTACCTGGGAATACTTACAGCAAGGGCCACAATGGTGGGATATTAAAGTCGGTATAAAAGAAACAAAAAAATCAGAGTATCCAAATGACTTAGTTATTAATGTACCTTCATTAGAACCAAAGTTAAAACATCCAACAATTTTTAAAACTTTTGACTCTCTAAATGCTGGGGATAGTTTCATTATACATAACGATCATGATCCAAAACCAGTTTATTATCAATTATTAAGTGAGAAAGGTGATGTATTTACTTGGGAATATTTACAAGAAGGCCCTCAATGGTGGGATATTCGAGTTACAAGAAAAGGGATGGAAAGTAGCGAAACCATAGGCGAAATTGTGGCAAAAGATTTACGAAAAGCTGAGGTATTTAAAAAATATGGTATAGATTTTTGCTGTGGCGGTAAAAAAACAGTGAGACAGAAATGTTCAGAAAAAGGAATTGATCCTACACAAATTGAAAAAGAATTGAAACAACCAATACATAATGCAACTCAACAAAGTAATTTAAACTACGACGAGTGGAGTCTTGATTTCCTAGCCGATTATATTGTCAATACTCATCACAACTACGTTAAAAAATACTTACCTGATATTACAACTTACGCTAATAAGGTAGCAAAAGTACACGGAAATCATCATCCAGAGTTGTCAGAAATTAAAGAATTAGTTGAACAAATAAATCATGAGTTAACAATTCACATGAAAGAAGAGGAAACAAAACTCTTTCCACTCATTAAGCAATTAGTAAATACTAAAAATAATCCTTCAAAAACAGAAGTAGAGGCTTTTAAAAACTTTAATGCGCTTATTAATGAGACAGAAGAAGAACATGATAGTATAGGAAGATTACTAGAAAAAATTAGAAGGTTAAATAATAACTATGCCATTCCAGAGGACGCATGTACAAGCTATAAACTATTATATAAGATGTTAGAGGAATTTGAAAATGATTTGTTTACACATATTCATTTAGAAAACAATATTCTGTTTACAAAAGCAAGTAGCCTGTGTAAGTTATTATAGTAACCTTGAGTAATATACACTCAAGTGAATGAAGTTATTCAAATAATAAATTAAAACAAAATGTTTATTAACGAACAAACAAAAATAGCGGCACTTCTAAAACATCATCCAGATGCTTTAGAAACTATTATAAGTTTAAGTCCTGATTTTAAGAAATTAAGAAATCCAATATTAAGAAAATTAATGGCTGGAAGAGCAAGTATTGCTATGGCTTCAAAAATAGGAGGCTGCACACCCGAAGATTTTTTTAAAGCTTTAGCACCATTAGGTTTTAAAGTAGATAGTTCGAAACCAAAAGAAAAAGAAAAAATTCAAAACACAACAATGCCTGTTTATTTACAATCGGTGAGTCCTGATAAGATAGTAAACTTTGATGTAAGAGCCATGTTAGCAGAAGGTAACGATCCATTAAAAGTCATTCAACAAAAAGTAAAGGCTTTAAACCAAGGCGAGGTTCTTTTAATCATCAATAATTTTGAACCAGTACCACTTATTAAATTATTAGAAAAACAAGGTTTTGAAGCTTATGTTGAGTATGAAAATGCTGATACTATAAAAACTTATTTCTTTAAATCATCAATTAATAATATACAAGTTAATACATCTGACATAGAAGCTGAAGTTAAAACATCGGGAGACTGGGAGGAGATTTTAAAACATTTCGAAAATCAACTACTTGAAATAGATGTACGCCAATTAGAGATGCCAATGCCTATGATGACAATTTTAGAAACTTTAGAAACACTCCCCGATCAAAAAGCATTATATGTGCGTCACAAACGAATTCCAGTATTTTTACTAACTGAATTAAAAGAAAGAAATTTTGAATACCGAATTAAAGAAATACAGGAAGGAGAAGTATATTTACTGATCTTTAAACAAACATCATAACATGATAACACCACTGCCAAGTGGTTTACAAAAAACCACTAATTATAAAGTTGTACTTCCATTTTACTTGTACGCATCGATATCTTTTATTGTTGCCACAGCTTTATTATTAGTACATACCAATCTTACGAAAGCTCATCATTTTAATCCTCACACATTAGCCATTACACACATCTTAGCGCGAGGCTGGGGAACTATGATTATTTTAGGCGCATCGCACCAATTATTACCTGTCTTAGTAGATGGTAAATTAATTAGTGATGTATTAGCACATCTCACCTTTATTTTCACAGCTATTGGAATTCCAATTTTAGTATATGCTTTTTATATATTTCAAACGGGATGGCTTATGCAAATAGGCGCTGTATGTATCAATGTTGGCATAGTATGTTATGTTTTAAATGTTTTTAGTAGTTCATTTAGCACATCTAAACGAAATGTACATGCTTGGTTTATAATTACTGCCTCTATTTGGCTATTTAGTACCGTATTCTTAGGACTACTATTAGTATTTAACTTTACTTATATGTTATTACCTAAAGATTCCTTGTCGTATTTGAGTATCCATGCCCATCTAGGAATTGTAGGTTGGTTTTTATTATTAGTTATTGGTGTCGGTTCTCGCTTAATTCCAATGTTTTTAATCTCAAAATATACAAATGATAAAAACTTATGGGTTATATTTTGGTTAATAAACCTAGGCTTAATAAGTTTTTTACTAATTAAATTTTTCGGTCTGAATAATCATATCTTTTATTTTTCTGTTGCAAGTATTTTAATTGCCGTCTGCCTATTTGGTATTCATTGCAAAAGAGCTTATACGGTAAGAATAAGAAGAAATGTAGATGAACAAATGAAAACCTCATTAATTTCAATAGCTCAAATGTTGTTGCCAATTATAGCACTAATTATTACGCTATTTTTTTTACCAACAAATAAATTTCCGAACATGATTTTGCTATATGGATTCTGTATATTCTTTGGTTGGCTTACAGCAATTATTTTAGGAATGACATTTAAAACACTTCCTTTTATTGTTTGGAATAAGGTATATCATACCAAAGCACAGAATTCTAAAACACCTGCCCCAAAAGAGTTATTTAGTGAAACAATTTATCAATTTATGTTATATAGTTATTTAATAGGCTTTATTATCTTCATTATTGGAATTATTAGTTTAATAGACTTAATTCTAAAAATAGGAGCAATTGCCTTATTTACTTCAGCTATATTATATGTATATAATACGAGTAAAGTAATTTTTCACAAACCACTAAAAACAATTTAATATGGTAAAGAATATTATCACAAACGATATAGCCAAGTGTAATCAAGCACTCATTGGGCTTTACAATGTTTATGATCCAGAAATTGGTTTAAACGTTATTGACCTTGGCTTGGTATATGAACTTAATTTTGACGATAATACTAAAACAGTAAATTGTGAGATGACACTTACAACACAGTTCTGCCCAATGGGTGAAGCTATTACTGGAGACACCACACAATCTTTAACAAGTTCATTCCCAAATTGGACAATCAACGTAAATCTTACATTTGAACCGCCTTGGGATTACACCAAAATTTCACCAGAAGGTAACGAATTTTTAGGAAGATAATATATGATAAGTCATACATGTAAAATAGCCATAAAATCGGTAGTCTATCTTTCTTGTAAAAGTAGTCAAGGAGAAAAAGCAGGAATTAAAGAAATTGCCGAACATATTAATGCCAGCGAACACACTATTGGAAAGACCTTACAATCATTAGTGAAACAAAAAATAATTAATAGTTTAAAAGGGCCAACGGGTGGTTTTTATTTAACGAATCAACAACAAAACTTGCCTCTATTTAATATCGTAGAAACCATTGAAGGAAAAGGCACTTTCAAAGAATGTGGATTAGGATTACATAAATGTTCGGAATCTCGTCCCTGCCCTATTCATAACGAATACAAGGTAGCAAGAGAGTTAATTGAAAAAATATTTAAAGAGAAAAAAGTAAAAGACCTTTGTGATACCGTAAACAATGGTTTAGCATTTTTAATAGATTGAAAACAACAAATTATAAAACAATGATTACTTTAGAAAAAAATCCACAAGGAGAACTCGATGTAAGAGTTTTAGTTCCAATTCAACGTCACGAATTATTAATTCGATTATTTAAAGAACTACCTGTATCAGAACATTTTATATTTATAAATGATCATGATCCTATACCTCTTTATTATGAATTCCGTTCCATTTACGGCGATGTGGTTGGCTGGGAATATTTAAATAAAGGAGGCAGAGAATGGAAAGTAAAAGTAACTCGCACAGAGGAATCCAAGGAACGTCAATTTACAGATATTTCAACACTTTTAGATTTAAGAAAAATAGACAAAAAAGATTGGAAACAAGTAATATTTCATCGCTATGGCATGATGGAAGAAAATACTACCATGGAATTGATTGCTAAAGAAGACCCTAGCGAAATACATGGCATTTTCGTTAATAAATTTGAAGGGAAACATACTTGGATTTATAAAACTAAATCACCTGAAGAATATGTTATTCATATCACTAAAAAGGATAATAGCGGTCTTGGAGATGATGGCTATTCTGTTGTAAATACATTTGACATTCGCCCTTTTCCTCCTACCGAAAGACATGAAATGTTTTATAAAGCATTTGCTGACATTAAGCCTGGCGAAGCGTTTGAATTTATAAACGACCATGATCCTAAGCCATTATATTATCAAATGGAAGCAGAAAGTAAAGAACCTTTTAAGTGGGAGTACATTGAAAAAGGTCCAGAAGATTGGAAGGTGAGAGTAATAAAAGTGAAAGAATAATTAAAATTTAATTTATGGAAGTAAAAAGCAACGAGGCAACACCTCAACGACCGCAAGGCGATCGTATTCTTAATTCATCTTTAGTTGAGATGGACTTAACTAAATTTATCGAACAAATAAAAAACGAGCCTAATTGGAAAAACAACACACATAATACTATTACAATTTTTAAATCTGAGTTGATGCGTGTTGTATTAATTGCTTTACAAAAAAATGCCTTATTAAAACCTCATGCAACTAATGCTACTATTAGTGTACAAGTTTTAGAAGGAAGAATTAAATTTATAACTGATGAAAAAACAGCTATCTTAAAAAAATCACAAATGATTGCACTACAACCTAATATAACACATAGTGTAGAAGCAAGTGAAGAAAGTGTATTTTTGTTAACGCTAGCCATAACACAATAAAATACATGAATAAAAAAATAAAACTCATTTGGGAATATAGAGGTGAAGATGGGCATCAAACTGCAGTTCACTTCGTGCATCATTTAGAGGAATATATTGAGGCGACTCAACTTAAAAACAACATCTTAGGTGTTGAGAAAATTAATGATTTGTATTCTATTGCCTATATGATTATAGAGCAAGACGAACTTAACAAAGTACGTGATGCTTTAAAACCAACACGTGCCGAATGGTACGAGGGTAAGTAATTTTTACTTTCTAAAACTAAAATATCATAGCCAATATTTTTATGAATTATTTTGACAAGGCCAAAATTTGTTTGCCATGTTCTTTAGTTTTCACATCTTGAATAATATGTGATATAACTCCTTTTTCGTTTATAACAAACGTAGTGCGAATAACACCATCAAACACACGCCCCATAAATTGTTTTTTACCAAACACATCATAATCTTGTATTATTTTTTTATCAGTATCAGCTAATAAAGAAAAAGGTAATTGAAACTTATCTGAAAATTTTTGATGTGATTTTTCGTCATCAGCACTTACCCCTACTACTACAAAATTTTTCTTATTTAAAAATTGATACTCGTCTCTTAGACTACAGGCTTCGAGTGTGCAACCAGGTGTATTATCCTTAGGGTAAAAATATAAAACAACTTGTTTACCCTTTAAACCAGCTAAAGAAACTACTTCCCCAAATTGATCTTTTGCTTTAAATGCAGGGGCTTTATCTCCTACTTGTAACGATGTTGCATGAGGTTTAAACTTTGCTTTTTGGGGAGTAGCTGTTATTTTTTTGATAGCAGTAGCTGACACAACTGGTTTTGCTTTTTTCATTGTAGTTGTTTTGTTCTCCACCACCTTAGTAGTTGTTTTCTTAGTAACCGTTACTTTCTTCATCGTTAAATTGATTTTAGATTTTAAGCCATTTTTTTGAAAATACTGACACCATTTGGTTAAAGGACAAACTTCGCACTTTGGAGTGCGAGCCAAGCAAATGTAACGTCCATGTAAAATTAACCAATGGTGTGCCGTAGCAATGTATTGCTCGGGTATGTATTTCACTAATTGTGTTTCGCTTTGCAGTGGTGTTTTAGCCTTGGTTAATCCTATTCGGTTCGATACCCTAAAAACATGTGTATCTACAGCCATAGTCGGTTTATCATATATTACCGAAGCTACTACATTAGCTGTTTTTCTACCCACTCCAGGTAATTTCACTAAGTCTTCGCGCTCGCTAGGCACTATTCCATTAAAATCTTTTAAAAGCATATTGGCCATATTTACTAAATGTTTGGCTTTGTTATTGGGATAACTTACGCTTCTAATATATTGGAAAATCGTTTCAGAACTTGCTGAGGCAAGGGCTTCAACAGTTGGATAATCTCGAAATAATTTTGGTGTTACCTGATTAATACGTTTATCAGTACATTGAGCTGATAAAATTACTGCTACAATTAATTCGTACGGATTGGTATAATGAAGCTCGGTTTCAGCAACAGGCACATGGGTTTTAAAATAATCAATTACACCATTATATCGTTCCTTTAAGGTCATGCCTTATAATTTTTGTGCTTTAACTTTTACATGAAATAACTTATTGGGCACAGTTGGAAAACTCAACATTTCAGCTGTAATATTTGGATTGGTGGTGTAAATAGCGCACATAGTATTAGATATATGATATAAATATTTGTGGTGGCTCGATGGTATTCCATCTAATATACCTGCTAATACCTCATGACGAACCGTTTCTGGATAATACGTGTAATCGTGCCATACTATAATAGAGTTCTCATGAATTAAATGATTGAACACATTATTCGTATCTGATTTTACACCGTTATAAGTATGATCGCCATCAACAAAAATCAAATCAAATTTTCCGAGTTTAGAAAAATCGTAGGTTAATGAGTTGTCTTCTATTAAAGTCATATTTTTAATTTCAGACGATAACATATTTGCACTTTTTAATAAACTTGGTTTAAATTTAAACTGTTTCATTTGTTCGTGCGATAGCGTTAAAGCCGTGCAGTGCTTTGCTACTTTAGCAACATTGTATAATGATTCGCCTCTTAAACTACCAATTTCAAAATAGCGGCAATCATTTATTCCTCTGGCTAATTCTTTCAATAAGCATAGGTCTAGTACAGTAGATGTGTTTTCTAAAAATGTATAACGTTCTAATTCTGATTCAAAAGTGCCATTAAAAAGCGTTAATAAATCAATAGTTGGAAGCTGTGTAACAAACTGTTGTTTTTCAATTTGTTTCTTATAATACACATTTCGATTATAATTCTTAAAAAAACGAACAGGATCGGTGAGCATCCACTTTAACGATTCAAAAACTACTTTTTTAGGTGTCATAACTTAATTATTTTATCTCTGCAAATTAACTAAAATAAGCTGATTATAAAGGATCTATTTACAAAATATTTAGTTTATTTTTAGTTGCAAACTCACTACTTTTTTATAAATTTAAAACCTTAATTCTTACAAAATGGTAAAATAGTTGAAACTATTTGTTGTAAGTCTAAAAAAGATAGTTAATACAAAAAAGATATGACAAAAATTAAATTTGGAACAGACGGCTGGAGAGCAATTATTGCTCAAGATTTTACAGTTGAAAATGTAGCAAGAGTTACTGAAGCAACGGCTACATGGATTAAAAAGAATTTCGAAAAGCCAAGCGCTGTAGTTGGACACGATTGCAGATTTGCAGGTGAACTATTTGCTGAAACTACTGCTAAAATGTTTATTGCTTGTGGTGTAAAAGTGTATTTAGCCAAGGATTATGTATCTACACCGATGATATCATTAGGGGCATTAAAATTAAATACTTCTCTAGGTATCATTATTACAGCTAGTCATAATCCGCCATCATACAATGGTTACAAACTAAAAGGGCATTATGGCGGGCCATTAGTTCCCGAAAAAATTCAAGAAATTGAAGATATTATTCCTAATACTGCTAATCCTGCTTATAATTCAGTTGATTTAAAAGAAGCCGAGAAAAATGGGTTATTAGAATATGTTAATTTAGAAGACTTATATTTAAAACACGTAGAAGCTAATTTTGACATTCAAGCAATTAAAAAATCAGGGCTAAAATTAGCTTACGATAGTATGTTTGGTGCAGGTAAACGCATTATGAAACGATTGTTTCCTGAAATTATACATTTACATGATGACGATAATCCTGGGTTTCATGGACAAGCTCCAGAACCTATTCATAAAAATTTATTAGAGTTTAGTGAGTTAATTAAAAAAGATGGAAAGATAAATTGTGGTTTATGTACCGATGGCGATGCCGATCGTATAGGTTTATATGATAGCAAAGGGAATTTTGTGGATTCACACCACATTATTTTATTATTAGTAAAATACTTAGTTGAAGAAAAAAAATATGGCGGAAAAATAGTAGCTGCCTTTTCAGTAACACCGCGTATTCATAAACTAGCCACACATTATAATTTACCTATTTTAATTACACAAATTGGCTTTAAACACATTGCAGGTTATATGATAACCGAAGATGTAATTATGGGTGGTGAAGAAAGTGGCGGTATTGCTATTAAAGGTCATATACCTGAAAGAGATGGAATTTGGATGGGATTAACAATTTGGGAATATATGGCTAAATCTGGAAAAACACTCGAACAATTAATTGAGGATTTATATAAATTAACTGGACCATTTGTATATGAACGTAATGATTTACACCTAACTGAAGATGTAAAACAAAATATCATTGCAAATTGTAAAGCGAATAAGTACAATGCCTTTGGCTCATACAAAGTAGAAAGATTAGAAACTATTGATGGCTGGAAATACCATTTTGAAAACGAACAATGGCTTATGATTAGAGCAAGTGGAACTGAGCCTGTATTACGCTTATATGGTGAAAGTAACACCCTTGAAAACACTCGAAAATTATTAAAAGCCGCTCAAGAAACCTTACTAGGCTAATGAGCTGTTAAATTTTTCTAATATCTATGAAATTTATAAAATTTAGTTAAGTTTGTAAGGTTAAGAAACAATGTCGTTAGAGACTGAAATAAAAGCCGCCATAAGAGATGTGCCCGATTTCCCGAAACCAGGCATTATGTTTCGTGATATTACCCCTATCTTTCATAATCAAACATTATGTAATAAAATAGTAGATGGCTTTATTTCTAATTTTAAAACAAAACCCGATGCCATTGTTGGAATTGAAAGTAGAGGATTTTTATTTGGAATGTTATTAGCAAACAAACTTAACATTCCGTTTGTGTTAGTTAGAAAAGCAGGAAAACTGCCATTCAAAACCATAAAGCACGAGTACGAACTTGAATACGGAACAGCAACCATAGAAATGCACATTGACAGTTTACAAAAAGGCTGGAACGTGATGATACACGATGATTTATTGGCTACTGGAGGAACTGCTGAAGCCGCCGCCGAATTAGTAAAACAACAAGGCGCAAATGTATGCGGTTTTAGTTTTGTAGTAGGATTAACTTTTTTAAATGGAATTCAAAAATTAAATAAACACACAAATAATATAACATGTCTAGCGCAGTATTAGAACCAAACGTAGGAATGAGTTTTCAACTCAATGAAAATCAAATTGCAATTGCCGATATGATTCGCAAATTTGGTAAAGAACATATTTATCCTAAATTAATGGAATGGGACGAATCACAAGAGTTCCCAATTGATGTATTTAAAAGATTAGGTGAATTAGGCTTAATGGGTGTATTGGTACCAGAACAATATGGAGGCTCTGGCTTAAGCTATACCGAATACGTTACAGCCATTATTGAATTAGGAAAAATTTGTGGTTCCATCGGTTTATCAATGGCGGCACACAACTCTTTATGTACTGGTCATATTTTACAATTTGGCAATGAAGCACAAAAAGCTAAATACTTACCAAAATTAGCTACCGCCGAGTGGATTGGTGCTTGGGGCTTAACTGAAACTGGCACAGGCTCTGATGCTGGAGGAATGGCTACTACCGCTGTTAAAGATGGCGATTATTATGTATTAAACGGAAGCAAAAACTTTATTACACATGCCATTACTGGAAATGTTGCTGTAGTTATTGCTCGCACAGGTGCAAAAGGCGATAGCCATGGTATGAGTGCTTTTATTATTGAAAAAGGCACACCTGGTTTTAAATCTGGAAAAAAAGAAAACAAACTTGGAATGCGCGCAAGTGAAACTGCTGAACTAATTTTTGATAATTGCCGTGTTCATAAAGACCAAATGATGGGGCAAGAAGGTGATGGATTTATTCAAGCCATGAAAGTATTAGATGGTGGACGTATTTCTATTGCTGCATTAAGCTGTGGTATTGCTCGTGGCGCTTATGAGTGTGCTTTAAAATACTCTAAAGAACGTGAACAGTTTGGTAAGCCAATCTCAGCTTTCCAAGCTATTGGCTTTAAGTTAGCAGATATGGCTACAGAATGTGAGGCAGCAGAACTACTAACATTTAAAGCCGCTGATTTAAAAAACCGTCATCAAAAAATGACAAAAGAAGGTGCTTTTGCTAAATATTATGCCTCAGAAGTTGCTGTAAAAAATAGTACTGAAGCTGTTCAAATTTTTGGTGGCTATGGTTTTACTAAAGATTTTCCAGCCGAAAAATACTACAGAGATAGTAAATTATGTACAATTGGTGAAGGAACTAGCGAAATACAAAAATTAGTGATTAGCCGTGAATTATTAAAAGAATAATCTCCCTATCTGATTTCTTAAAAAACGGGAATTAAATTAATTCCCGTTTTTTTATTTACATTTTTTAATCCCCCAATAAATTGAGAAAATGAAAATCCAATAGCATAAGGCTTACCAATACTTAACATTAAAAGAATAATGCATTGTATGATTAATTCCAAAACAGTACCAAATTTAAGAAGTTAATTCTAGCAGTTGTGAAATTACAATTACCTTTTATATTTCTTAATACTTGACTTAATAACATTAATATCCAAATACAACAAGGGAATCATTAATAAAAAAGGAATAAAAGGAATTTTATATCGCACAATGGCTCCTAATACGGTAGTTGTTAAACCTACTAATATAAAGGAACTCAACACGATAAATAAACACATCCATACCAAATTAGTATCTACATTAGTATTTTGACGAAAATAGATAGCAAGTAAAAAAATGAGTACAAACATGAAATTTTCTATAGAAGCCAAGAGTTCTAAAATAGAATGAGCATCAATAAAGAACGGTCTTAGAAGTACATTGGTAAAAGCAATAGGTATTAATCTTACAAATGAATAAAAAGAATAAGTTATACGCGGTACAAATATAGCAGAGCCAGAAGGCGCACAGGAACTAATAAATTGAAATGATGATGTGTCGATATTATCCTTCTCAAAAATAGTATCATTTAAAGCATGAGGGTTCCAATACATATATTGAGCATGTTGTTTTATCTTATACATTTTTTGTATCGTATCAGACATATAATATTGACTAGTATCACCATACTCAAAACGAACATATTTTTGGTCATTCAACAAAAATGTACCTCCTCTACTCAAATTAATAAAATCATTTTGACGTACCACAATGGTTTCAATCACATCTTTATGAAACACAAATTTTAAAACAAAAAATAAAGAACTACCTACAACAACATACGCTGCTATGTATATAATAAAAATACGTAATCCCGATTTAGTCTTGAAATAAGAAAGTGAGACAAATAAAATGAATGGTAGTAATATCAATAAGAGTATATAAGGTTTTAGTATTAAAAATAATAATGTTGTTAATAATACACCTATAACATACGATAACTTAAATTGAAAATCGCGAAAGAGTTTCATAAAACAATACGTAAACACACCCATAAGTGCAAATGCTAAAGGTTCTTTTAAGACTCCCGATGTCCAAAATAAAATAGAAGGCGTAATAAAAATTATAAGTGCAAAATAAATCTCTTTATGTTTAAAATACATCTTAAATGCTTTATAGAAAGCTAATTGTCCGATAAATGAAACAAACAACATAAACAATGCATGTACACTATAATATCCAAAAGAAAAGCATCTAATAACTGCATTTATTCTTATAGGTGTACGATTATCATTTAAGAAAAAATTAGAACTAACATCTGCTCTACCCCATTTATCAATATGTTTAAAGTATGGTTCATATAATGGATCTAAATCTGATTCGGAATGTAATCCGAAAAGCATCTTTAAAAAATCAGTAGGATGATTTTGTAAAGCTCCATACATTACTTCAGCATCTTTTAATGTGGAAACGCTATCCCCATTAAACCCCTTTGGGTAGTAACAGAAATAAATCCAATAGTAAACAAAGCAAGCAAGCGTTTTACAAATAATAATAAAAAACAAAAAGCGACGTGTAAGTACCTCATCTTTAAAAAATGAATGTTGGTATATAAACCAGCACATTAAGGCAAAATATATACTTGCTACAATCAATTTTTATTTTCTTTTAGATTTACAGATGACTAACCACTACTAATTGTTTGGTTTTAGAGTCAAAATTAAACCTTGTAATCTTTTTAATTCCAAATTCGGAAAACGAAAATAAAACTTCCCAGGTTTGTGTTTTTTCATTATAGTGTTTCAAATTTGATACATCTGAAATTACTAAACCAAATTTTGGATGCCACACAAAATCCTCGTAAACTGCATTTGCTACACAATATAATTTACTTTCTCTTAATATAGGGTTATAGATTCTGAACTCAGTACTTGTTGAATCTTTTATTGCATACATAAATAATGAATAATTTATTTTTTTAAATGCTCTTGTTGGATTATTACATAACCATTTATCAGTTTGATTCTTTATATCTAAAACTCTTAAACTATGTGGGTTAGTTAGTTTGTAATACAATAACGAATCTGGATTTAGCCAGGTATAATAGCCAACCGAATCAGTAGCTTCGTCTAATACGGATTGAAAGGTACCATCTAATCCATATTTCCATATACGTTGTGTAGAATCTTTTTCAACCACTACACAAGTAAAAGCGGTTCCATCAGGGATAATTGTAGGAGAATATTCAGATACTTCCGTTTTTGTGAGAAATTTGGTTTGTTTCTTTGCAATTTGATATTGTATCACATCGGCTTGGTTTGAAGAATCAATGCTTACATATAAAATAGATTTATCATCACTATTAAATATAGGCTGATTATCATAACCTTTTCTATGGCTTATGTTTAAAGGATTTTTCAAAACATACACCGTATCTTTTTTTTCAACCCTAAACAAAAATATTTCTGTATCGGGTACTTGGGCAATCGCCATTGAAGTAATAAATATACTACAAAGCCAAATCCTCATGTAGTTTAGTTTTAAAAATGTAGTTAGCCAGTTTATAGATTAAAAAACCAAATAGCAGTCCTAACAAAAATCCCGTAAAAATATCAGATGGATAGTGTACGCCTAAGTAAATCCGCGAATAAGCTACAGTAGCAGCCCAAATAAAAAATTGACTTCTAAATGTTATGGAGCGTTTACCAAATACTAAAAATAAAAACATGGCAATACCAAAAGTATTACTTGAATGTCCCGAAAAAAAACCATACTGCCCACCTCTATAATTATTAACCGTATGTACTTGCGAGCCAATTTCTATGTTATGAGTTGGACGATAACGCTTAACTGCATGTTTTACTCTATTAGTTGTTTGATCGGTAAATGCAACTAAAACACCAATACAAACTAATAATATCAATAATTTCTTTACGCCATATTTTTTAAAAATTAGAAAAATCCAATAAAAAAATAATGGAAAAAACACCCATACTTTTGAAACATTAAACATCACTACATCTAACCAAGGTGTATAATGATTATTTAAGGATAAAAATAATGTTGTATCAAAATCTTTTAAAGTTTCAAACATCTTCTAAAATTAACCAAAAGTATGTAATCAAGCATAAAAATTGATTGAAAATTCACTTTGTTAAAAACTTGTTATTAAGTGTAAAGCGTTGAATTATCAACACTTTTCAACAAATAAGTTATATCCTAATTCAAGCCTTATCTTTGCAATTTAAGTTGAATTTATGAATCAGTCAAGGAAAATCAATAGTGCATTAATCTCTGTTTATTACAAAGATAACTTAGAACCCATTATTAAAAAATTAAACGAACTAGATGTTACCATTTATAGTACTGGAGGCACTCAATCTTTTATTGAAAATCTTGGAGTAGCGGTAAAATCAGTTGAAGGTTTAACTTCATTTCCAGAAATATTAGGCGGAAGAGTAAAAACATTACACCCAAAAATATTTGGAGGTATTCTTGGCCGACGAGAGTTAGATAGTGATGTGGCTCAAATGGAAAAACACGATATTCCAAATATTGATTTAGTGATTGTTGATTTATACCCATTTGAAGAAACTTTAGCAAGTGGAGCTTCAGAATCAGAAATTATAGAAAAAATAGATATTGGTGGTATTTCGTTAATTAGAGCGGCTGCCAAAAATTTTAAAGATGTTATCATAGTTTCCTCTCGTAACGATTATAGTGCTTTACAAACTTTACTAAATGAAAAAAATGGTTCATCTGATATCAGTGACCGTAAACATTTTGCTGCAAAAGCATTTGCCATGAGTAGTCATTATGATACAGCCATTTTTAATTATTTTAATCAAACCGAACAAATTCCAGTTTTAAAAAATAGCATTGCACAAGCTAACACGCTTCGTTATGGCGAAAATCCTCATCAGCAAGGTGTTTTTTATGGTAACCTTGAGGCAATGTTTGATAAATTAAACGGAAAAGAATTATCCTATAATAATTTATTAGATGTTGATGCAGCTGTAAATTTAATAGCAGACTTTAAAACAGAACCAACATTTGCCATTTTAAAACACAATAACGCTTGCGGTGTTGCAAGTCGCCCGAAATTAATTGATGCATGGAAAGATGCATTGGCAGGTGACCCAGTTTCGGCATTTGGAGGAATCTTAATTACCAATACAAATATTGATGCAGAAACTGCCTCTGAAATTAATAAATTATTTTGCGAAGTAGTGATTGCACCAGGTTACGATTCTATAGCTTTAGAAACTTTAAAATCCAAGCCTAACAGAATTATCTTAGTTCAAAAACAAGTGGAGTTACCTAAAAAACAAATTCGCACTTTATTGAATGGAGTTATTGAGCAAGACAAAGATTTAGTAGTTGAAATAGAATCAAATTTAACACCCGTTACTAAAGAAAAACCAACAGCCTCTCAAATAAATGATTTATTATTTGCCAATAAATTAGTAAAACACACTAAATCCAACACCATTGTATTAGCTAAAAACAACCAATTATTAGCAAGTGGCACAGGACAAACCTCGCGTGTAGATGCACTTAAACAAGCTATCACCAAAGCATTAAGCTTTGGATTTGATTTAAAAGGTGCAGTAATGGCAAGTGATGCCTTTTTCCCTTTTGCCGATTGTGTAGAAATTGCACACAAAGCAGGAATTGATACGGTAATTCAGCCAGGGGGCTCTATAAAAGACAAAGACAGTATTGAATATTGCGATGCTAATGGCATGAGCATGGTATTTACAGGAACACGACACTTTAAACATTAACACGAAGCAAATTATTTTAATAACCATTATAACAAAAATAGAAATTACAATATGGCAGCATTTGATTTTTTAACACAAGATATTGCAATTGACCTAGGCACTGCTAACACTATTATCATTCACAATGGTAAAGTTGTAGTAGATCAACCTAGTATCGTTGCCGTAGATAGAACAACTGGAAAAGTAATTGCCGTGGGTAAACAAGCGCAAATGATGCATGGTAAAACGCATGAGAATATTAAAACCATACGTCCGTTGCGTGATGGAGTGATTGCCGATTTTCAAGCCGCTGAAGAAATGATTAAAGGCATGATAAAGATGATTAATACAGGTAATCGTTTTTTCAAGCCATCATTACGTATGGTAGTTTGTATTCCAAGCGGTATAACAGAGGTAGAAAAACGTGCTGTAAGAGATAGTGCAGAACACGCAGGTGCTAAAGAAGTTTATATGATTCATGAACCAATGGCCGCCGCCATTGGGATGGGCATAGATGTTGAAGCTCCAATGGGAAATATGATTATTGATATAGGCGGCGGCACATCAGAAATTGCCGTTATTGCACTTGGTGGAATTGTATGTGATAAATCTACCCGTATCGCAGGCGATGAATTTAACTCAAGTATTGAAGAATACATGCGTCGCCAACATAACATTCTAATTGGTGAACGAAGTGCCGAACAAGTTAAAATAGAAGTTGGAGCAGCCATGACTGAAATTGACAACCCGCCTGCCGACTTTGCAGTGCAAGGTAGAGATTTAATGAGTGGTATTCCAAAAGAAGTATTTGTAAGCTATGTAGAAATTGCACATTGCTTAGATAAATCAATTTCTAAAATTGAAGAGGCTATCTTAAACGCTTTAGAGATGACTCCACCAGAATTAGCAGCCGATATTTATCGCACTGGTATTTACATGGCAGGTGGTGGTTCGCTACTTCGTGGATTAGACAAACGTATCTCTTTAAAAACAAAACTAACTGTTCATGTTTGTGAAGACCCATTGCGTGCTGTAGCTAGAGGAACAGGTACCGCATTAGAAAACATTAACAAATTCCCTTTCTTAATAAAATAATAAAAAAACAAGCATCAATTTAAAGAACACCATGAACAAAGTAAAAATTCTAATAGTAACAAGTGTATTAGCTTTACTAACATTCAAATCAAAAGCACAAGACGGCGCTTACGATAAAGGCACCACGGTAATCACTTCTGGGTATGGCATTCCTGAAATTTACAGACTGGGTTTACGTGCTGTATATTCTGGATACAACTCTGTTAGTGTAAGAGGATTTGGTCCTATTCTATTAAAAGGCGATTACGGTATTATGAAATTTAACTGGGGACACAAAGTTGGGGCAGGTATTGTTCTGGGTTATAGCGGAACATCTGTTACATATAGTTATTATGAAACAAATACTTATGCTTACAATGCATTATATACTGAAAAGAATAAATATAATACATTTCTTATAGGTGCTAGAGGAACTTACCACTACTTCACCACAGATAAATTAGATTGTTACGCTAGTATCGGTTTGGGGTTTAACATCAATACATACTCATATACAACTAATAATCCAAGAGGCGTTGCATATAGAAGTGCGTCCAATCGATCATTTCTCTATAATAGTTTTACTGCAGGTATAAGATATTACTTTACACCAAATATTGGAGTATATGCTGAGGCTGGATGGGACGCATCAGCTCCATTACAAGGAGGTTTAGCAGTTAAATTTTAACAGACAATTCGAGTACGTAATTAATAAATGAGAAACCTATTAATCTTTTTAAGCAGAAATAACTTCTTTTTCTTATTTCTTTTTCTCGAGATTATTTGTGGATACTTGTTAATTAAGAATAATGGATTTCAAGGTTCTAGTTTATTAAATTCTTCGAATAGGATTAGCGCTAATATTTATAAAGCTGAGGCAAATGCGAAAGAATACCTTTTATTAAAAGAGGAAAATGAACGTTTAGCCCAAATGAACACATTTCTTCTAAACCGAATAAAATTGGGATATGGAGCAGTTCCTCTGAAAAATTATACTGTAAAAGATACTTTGTATAGAAAAGAGTATGAATTTATGAATGGGAAAGTAATAAATAGTAGCGTAAATAGAAGAAACAACTATTTAACTCTCAACATTGGAGGCAATCAGGGAATTGATAAAGATATGGGTGTAATAACAAGTAATGGAATCATCGGGGTTATCAAAGATGTATCTCCCAATTTCTCATCGGCTATGTCAATACTACATAAAGATGTTAGGATTAATTGTCAACTCAAAAAAGATGGCACCTATGGCCCTTTAATGTGGGACGGGTTAGATTATCAATACATGATCCTCACAGATATTCCTACGCATTGCAAGTTAAAAACTGGAGACACAGTTATTACTAGCTCTTTATCTGGAATTTTTCCTGAAGGAATTATCGTAGGTTTTGTTGAAAGCTACGAACAACGTACTAATGAATCTTTCTACACGGTAAAAGTAAAATTAAGTGCCGACTTAAAAAAAGTGAATCATGTATCTATTATTAAATACCAATATAAAACTGAAAGAGATACTTTAGAAACTAAATCACAAACCCAGAATGATAAATAATATTCTAAAACATAGTTTACATTTTATCATTTTAATACTCTTACAAGTATTAATAGTACGAAATATCTATTTAGGTTCTTTTATCATCTTATTTCCTTACATTTTATTCATTTTATTTTTACCTATTGAATTACCAAAACACCTTGTACTTATATTTAGTTTTCTTACTGGAGTGGCGATAGATTTATTTTATGATACAGCTGGATTACATTCAGCCTCTTGTACTCTAATTGGCTATTTAAGACATTTTGTATTAAAATTCCTTTCGCCTCGTGAAGGGTATGAAGATGGCAGAACACCTAACTCCGACAATATGGGTACAGTATGGTTCATTACATACTCAGGTATCTTAATTTTCATTCATCATTTATGTTTCTTCTATTTAGAAATTTTTAGGATTAATGAGTTTTTTACTACATTACTTAGAGTAATACTCAGCTCAATCGGAACTTTTGGTTTTATTTATATATTACAATTTTTATTTTTTAAATCTGGTAAGCAATCGTAATGATAACGAGTTCTCATTTATCTGACAGAAAATATGTAATTAGTATTTTTTTCATACTCGTTGTAATTATTTATATATGTCGATTATTTTACTTACAAATAATTGACGAAAAATACAAGTTAGATGCCAGAAACAATACCTTTAGAATTAAAACCGAATACGCATTAAGAGGTTACATTTATGATAGAAATGGACGATTATTAGTTCAAAACGCACTTTCTTATGATTTATTAGTTACTCCTAAAATGGTAAAAGATTGTGATACAATGGCACTTTGTGAAATTCTTCAGATCACCAAAAAGGAGTTTATTAAAAAAATGCGAAAGGCCTGTCAAGCTCCAAATTCACCTAGAAAGGAAAGTATATTTGAAAAGCAGTTATCCAATAAAACATATGCAATTTTACAAGAAAAGTTATATCGTTTCAAAGGCTTTGATGTACAATCTAGAACTGTCAGAAAATACCCACGCCCCATTGCCGCTCACTTATTGGGTTATGTTGGCGAAGTAAATAAAGATAAAGTTGCTCAAGACCCCTACTATGTTGAAGGCGACTATATTGGAAAAAGCGGCATTGAACGTTCTTATGAAACAGAATTGAGAGGGAAGAAAGGTAAACATATTGTGATGGTTGATGTTCATAATAAAACAAAAGGTAGTTTTATGAATGGTTTGTATGATACAGCTGCAATCCCTGGAAAACCTTTATTTAGTAGTATTGACATTGAATTACAAGAATATGGCGAAAAACTTCTAAGAGGTAAAAAAGGAGCTATTGTTGCTATTGAACCTTCAACTGGCGAAATTTTGTGCCTCATTTCTAGCCCTTCCTACGATCCAAACTTACTTGTAGGTGGTAGAGAGCGTTCCAGAAATTTCTCTCGACTTTTTTATGATTCTATTAATGTTCCATTATTTAATAGAGCGCTCCAAGCCATGTATCCTCCAGGTTCCACCTTTAAATTAATTGATGCACTCATTGCTCAAAAAGATGGATTAATAGATAGAAGTACTGTTTTTCCCTGCCATGGTGGTTATCCACCTATGGGAGGAAAGCCTAAGTGTCATCCACATGCCTCTGCCGACCTGCCTGGTTCAATTGCTACATCATGTAACTCTTATTATAGTTATGTGTTTTGCAAAATAGTTGATCAAAAAAATTTCCCAAATTTTGTTGATGGTTATAATCATTGGCGTGACGCTGTTAAATCATTTGGTCCTGGTACTAAATTAGGTACTGACTTACCATTTGATAAACCTGGAAATGTACCATCTGTAGAATACTATAATAAAATTTTTGGTAAAAACAGGTGGAGAAGCAATACCATCGTTTCCCTAGGAATAGGACAAGCGGAACTAACCCTAGTACCACTTCAAATGGCTAATGTGGTGGCATCAATAGCTAACAAAGGATTTTATTACACCCCACATTGTATAAAAGGCGTAGGAATTGAGAAAACACTCGATCCAAAATTTAAAGAAAAACATTATACGTATGTACAAGGCGAAACTTATTATCAAAATGTACATGATGGTATGCAAAAATGTTTTGATGCAGGAACTGCTACTGCTTCAAGAATACCAGGCATAGTTGCCTGTGGAAAGACAGGAACAGCTGAAAACCCTCATGGTAAAGACCATGCTGTTTTTTTAGCATTTGCACCAAGAGATAAACCTCAAATAGCAATGGTTTGTTTTATTGAAAATGCAGGTTTTGGTGGTACTTGGAGCGCACCTATTGTAAGTTTAATGATAGAAAAATATTTAACAGGAAAAATTACTCGACCTGAAATGGAAAAACGAATGATGGAAGCAGATTTAATTAATGGAAAAAATTTATTAGGCAAAAGCCATCACTAAGCATGAGGCAAAACGAACATAATTTATTTTATGGAGTTGATAAGTTAGTAATACTAATTTATACTGTTTTGGTATTTATGGGATGGCTTAATATTTATGCGGCTGTTTACAATGAGGATCATCAAAACATATTTGACCTTTCTCAAAAATATGGTATGCAACTCGTATGGATAGGCAGTGCATTTTTTATTGCATTTTTTATTTTAATTATTGATGCAGGTTTTTATACTGTATTTGCTTATTTATTTTATTTTATTGTTTTACTGTTATGTATTTTAGTTCCTTACTTAGGAAAAGAAATTAAAGGGAGTCGCTCTTGGTTTAGAATTGGATCTTTTGGAATTCAACCTGCTGAGTTTATGAAATTTGCTACTAACCTTGCTCTAGCCAAGTATCTCAGTAACGTGAATATTGAAGTAGTTACTCGGCAACGAAGTCGTTTGGGTGATTTAATTAAAAATTACAAAAATACATTAATTGCTGTTTTAATATTAGGTTTACCCTTAGTAATCATAAAAGTATTACAAGATGAAACAGGATTAGCCATCGTTTTTATTGCCTTTATCATCACATTGTATCGCGAAGGCTTATCAGTAAATTTCCTAATCTTTGGTTTACTTTCCGTGTTATTATTTGTTTTATCGCTCGTTATCGCTTCTAAATCATTAATTATTGCTCTAGCTATTATTGCTGTACTTTCATTTGTATTTATAAAACGAAGTAGAAAAAATTTACTTATCGTTGCTTTTGTTTTTTTAGCTACAAGCGGGGTTGTATTAGGTACAAATTACGTGTATGAACACTTAGCTCCACATCAAAAAACACGTATTGATGTATTATTAGGTAGAGGTGATGTTGATTTGAAAAAAGAGGGTTATAATGTCAATCAAGCAAAAATTGCGATTGGTTCTGGTGGTTTTTGGGGAAAGGGATATTTACAAGGCACACAAACAAAATACGATTTTGTACCCGAACAAGACACCGATTTTATTTTTTGTACCGTGGGAGAAGAATGGGGTTTTGTGGGAAGTAGTTTAGTAATAATTTTAGAATTGTTACTTATACTAAGGGTAATATATATGGCAGAAAGACAACGTTCATCTTTTAGTCGTATTTATGGATATGGCGTTGCATCTATATTATTTTTTCATTTGGCAATTAATGTAGGAATGACTATTGGACTTATGCCTGTAATTGGAATTCCTTTACCATTTTTTAGTTATGGAGGTTCTTCATTGTGGTCCTTTACCATTTTACTTTTCATTTTTATAAAATTAGATGCCAATCGTTTATTAATTTTAAGATAAAACATTTATCTCGAAAATAATTCGTATATTAGTGTATCATAAACTATATTGTAAAATGAGTTCACTCAAACAAAAAATAGAAGAAATCCTTAAAAGAGAAAAATATACCTTTGCCCAACTAGCTGATTATCTTAATATTTCAGAAAAAAAACTTGAAGAAGGCTTAGAAAACAAAACCCTTGAACTTAGACACCTTGAAGAAATTTCTAAAAACTTAAAAGTTCCATTATATAGTTTCTTTAGAGATGCAAATAGCCAAATTGATTATAGTGAACGTCCTCATTTTATTAATAAATTATGGACTAATCAGGATTCTGAAACACAAAATCTAAGTTCTGAAATTGAACTATTAAAACAAGTGATTGCTCAAAAGGAAGCCGAGTTAGCTAACAAACTCAAATAATACCTTGCAATATTACTATATTTGCTAATTATTATGTTAAACGACCTTATTCTTACCCTTGTTTTAGTACTTATTAACGGTTTTTTTGTAGCTGCTGAATTTGCACTTGTTAAAGTAAGGGTTTCGCAATTAGATGTAAAAATTCAGAAAGGAAGCAGTAGAGCTAAATTTACCAAAAAATTACTCGACAAACTAGACGCTTATCTCTCTGCTTCACAATTAGGTATTACATTAGCATCTTTAGCCCTTGGGGCAATTGGTGAAGAAGTCATCTCTAAAATTGTTATTAATATTTTTGAAAAATATAACTTAGGTGTAAGTGAACTAACTGTTCACAGTATTTCTTTACCTATTGCATTATCTTTGCTTACTTTTTTTCATGTAACAATAGGCGAACAAATTCCTAAAATGATCGGTATAAAATACTCAATGGCCACTGCCCTATTTGTATCATGGCCTATGCGAATTTTTTATATTATTTTCAGTCCTTTTATTTGGCTGTTAAACGCATCCTCTAATTTATGTTTACGAATTATTGGAATTAAGAAAGTAGGAGAAGAAGAGGTACACACTGAAGAAGAGTTAAGAATTATTTTAACTGAAAGTGAAGAAAGTGGAGCTATTAAACCAAGCGAAAATGAGTTAATTCAAAATGTATTTGACTTTGATGACCGCATTGTAAAACAAATTATGGTTCCTCAAAATAGAGTAACAGCAATTGATCTAGAAACTCTAAATACAGAAGGGATTATTAAAAAAATTTCCGATGAAGGCTTTTCACGTTATCCTATTTTTATTGGAGATATTGATAATATTATTGGTGTAGTATATGCTAAAGATTTATTTAAAGAAATAATCTCTAAAAAATTCAAAACTATTAAGGATATAATGCGTCCTGCGCATTTTATTCCTGAAACTATGAAAATTAACGACCTATTACGAGATTTTCAACGTTTACATATACAAATTGCGATAGTTACTAATGAGTTTGGCGCCACAGCCGGTATTGTTACTATGGAAGATATTATTGAGGAACTAGTTGGCGAAATACAAGATGAACATGATGAGGAAAAACCAATTGTAGAAAAGAAAAGTGATACAGAATATATTGTTAATGCCCAAAGTAGCATTAGCGATGTTAACGAATTATTACCGATGTCTTTTCCAGAAGATGAAAAATATGAAACAGTTTCGGGATTAATAAATTTTATTTGGGGAAGAATTCCAGGCCTAAATGAGAAAAGAAAATATAACGGCTATGAAATAACTATCTTACAACGAAAAAAACAAACCGTTGAATCTGTGCGCTTAAAAGTTATTGACGCAGAATAATTAACACCTTTTTACAAAATCGACATCAACATCCATTTGGAAATATTCACTTATTAATTATTTTTGTATAAAAAATTAATTAATTTATCTTAACAATCAATGGATTTATCTAAAACAAAAACATTTGATGATTTTGAAATTGAACTAATAAATGATTGTTATTATAAAATTACCCTTCATGACGATTGTATTTTTAGTTACGATGAACTTAACCTATTAATTGAAACCCAAATAGCATGGGGCGAGAAAAAACGACCTGTGATGATTATTTGTGGAGAATACAGTAATACGGATACGGAATTCTTAAAACACTTAGGTAAAAATGTAAACGACCCTTATTCAATAGCCGATGCCTTTGTTCTAAAATCTTTGTCTCAGCGTTATTTAGCAAAATTTTATTTTAAGTTTGTAAAACCAGAACGACCTACTGAATTCTTTAAAAAAGAAGAAGATGCCTTGACTTGGTTACAACAATTTATCCGTTAAAATTTTATCTTTGCTTTCTAATTTTCCAATTTTGAAGCAATTTATTCTCATATTTCTGAGCATACCATTCTTTATACAATCACAAGAAAATGATAATAGATTTAATGTATTAGTTATGGCTGGCGTTTCACCTGCTCAAATTCATGGTGATTCTTATAGCGGATTTAATAAATTAGGTGGCATTGGAGGCATTGGGATTGAAACACAGTTTAATCAAAAAACGAGTTTAAATGTTGCTTTTCAATTCATACAAAAAGGGGCACGTAAAAATCAAAATCCGCAAAAAAACGATTACGCCTTTTATTATCTTAATTTGAATTATCTGGAGGTGCCCATAAATTTTGCTTACACACAAAAAAAAATTATTGTGGACATTGGAGTATCTGCTGCTTATTTAATTGACTATTATGAAGGTTCTGATGTAGGTAACATAACAGGCTTATACCCTTTTAATAAGTTTGATTATTCTGTTAAAATAGGCCTTGGATACAACATAAATCCAAAGTGGTTTGTGAATGTAAGAAGTAGCAATTCTTTTATGACTATTAGACCCAACAGAGTAAAACAAGCCATATATTATAATAATATAATTGCACGAACTTTTAATAAAGGCTACTACAACAATATTTTAGAGATAACATTAGGATATCGAATTAAACCTAAAAAAAGTAAAAGTGAATCAAAGTAAACATAAAATTATAGTAGCCATTACTGGAGCCAGTGGAAGTATTTATGCTAAAGTATTACTTGATAAATTATTAAGCCTTAGCTCACGCATTGAAACCGTTGGCATTGTGATGAGCGATAATGCTAAAACCGTATGGAAACAATAACTAGGAAATGAGGATTTTAATAAATACTCTACGTTTACTTTTTATGAAAAACATAATTTTTTTGCGCCTTTTGCATCAGGCTCAGCTAAATACGACACAATGATAATTTGCCCTTGTAGCATGGGTACCTTAGCTCGAATTGCTTCGGGTATAAGTAACGATTTAACTACAAGAGCCGCCGATGTTATCTTAAAAGAAAGAAGAAAGTTGATATTAATGGTTCGCGAAACCCCTTATAGTTCTATTCATCTTAATAATATGCAAACAATAACACATGCTGGGGGAATTATTTGCCCAGCTTCACCTTCTTTTTACTCTAATCCAACTAATTTTGAAGAACTTGCTAGTACTGTGATTGATAGAATTTTAGATTTGAGTAACTTACCTGTTCAAACTAAACGTTGGCAAGAATAAAGAGAGCTATCTAATTGTTTTTTAACATTTTACAAACAATTTCGTTTTTTTTTGTAAGCAATTGAAAAAAAAACTAATTTTGGTACACTATTTTTAAATCTAATCTATTATGAAAAGAATTTTATCCCTATTTTTATTTATTCTGTCTAACTACATTATTGGGCAAACAATTTCCACGCCATCTTATCAAGCATATAATGTAACCATTTCCAATATTACTACATCGTCTATGAAAATAGACTGGTCTTCTGGTGCTGGTGCTTATGAAATTGTAATAATTAGACCTGCCTTAAATACAAGGGTGGCACCAGATAATGCGGATATGGGAACTTATTCTGCAAACACAGTTTATGGAAGTGGAACAAACTTAGGCTCTGCTAATTATGTAGTTTATAAAGGAACAGGTAACTCGGTAACAGTAACTGGCTTAGCTCCAAATGTTAACTACGAGGCTGTTGTTTATAGCTACAACTATGGATGCATCGTATATGTACTTACTTGCCAAGCTTATGGTTATAAGGTTAACACTGGTTATACTTCATCTAATTATGAGCAACATTATACTTTAGATAATTCTCCAAGTGCTTATCCAACAATTAATGTAACTGGCACACCAGGCGCTACAACTGCCACCTTAAGTGTAACTGGCTCAGGATTTGACCGCACTTTAATTAGTGTAAGAGAATATACAACTACTGGTTATTCACCTATTGATGGAACATATTATACTCCATCTGCAACATACGGAAGTGGTAGCCAAGTTGGGGGTTCTGGTACAAACAATTATTGCACATATTTTACTAGTCCAACTGGAACAAACAATTTAACAAATTTAAAGCCTGCAACCACTTATTGGGCAAGAGCCTACTCGTGTAATGGTCAAGGTTCTTCTACAAATAACAGCTATAATTATTATAGCTACAACGCTATCTCATTCTCTACATACAATACTCCACCAACAATCAACTCTATTTCAAATTATACTATTTGTCAGGATGCACCAACCACCTATGTATCATTATCAGGGATTGGAGATGGAAGCGCTGCTGAAACACAAACATTAACTTTAAATGCCTATTCGAGTAATACTGCATTAATTCCTAACCCAACAACTACATATTCAAGCCCTAATAGTACTGGAACACTTTCCTTTAAACCAAATGCTGGACAATCTGGTACAGCTATTATCTCTGTATATGTAAATGATGGAGGGCCAAATAATAATCAAACTATTAAAACCTTTACAGTAACTGTAAAAGGTATTCCTTACGCTGCTGGAGCTATAAGTACTGCTACCACAACACTTTGTAAAGTAAAGAATGGTGTGGTTTTCTCGGTTCCAACTATTTCAAATACAACTACCTATAATTGGACTTTACCGCCAAATGCTACAGTTACAGCAGGTGCAAACACCAACTCAATTACAGTTAACTTTAATACAACAGTTAATTCATATTATATTTCAGTATATGGAAGTAACTCCAATGGCTGTGGCAATGGCTCATCTTCTTCTCTTTTACTTAATTTTGACAATGTTCCTACAACCTCAAATGCTGGACCAAATCAATCAATATGCAACAATATTACCCCTTTAGCAGCTAATACCCCTTCGATTGGAAATGGCGCATGGACTTATTGTTCAACTGGTTTAGGAAATTTATCTTCTACAGTTACACCAAATGCTAATTTATCTGTTGCAAATAATCAAACTGTAACCGCTGTATGGACAGTTACAAATGGCGTTTGTCCTGCTAGTAGTTCAACTGTAGTGGTTACTAATATTTTTGGCGATCCAAGTTGCTCACCTAAGGCTGAATTTGTTGTAAGCAATACCCAACCTTGCGTAGGAACAGCTGTAACATTTACAAATTCATCTATTCAAGCGCCAGGCCCTAATACTTATACTTGGACTTTTGGCGCAGGAGCTACACCAGCTACTTCTACTTCTACAGCATCGGCAATTACTGTTACATATTCAACTGCAGGTGCAAAAACTGTTACGTTATCAATGAATGCAGGTGGAGGTGATTTAACAATGATAAAAACAAATTACATTAATGTTATTACAGCACCTGCATCACCGAGTACAATATTTGGTAATAGTACTATTTGCCAAGGGCAAACAGGTGAGTCTTTCTTTGTAAATACAGTTACTGATGCTACAAGTTATAACTGGACATTCCCAAGTGGTGTTTCATTAAATACAGGTAGTAATACCAATGCCATAACTGCTAACTTTTCTACTACCGCAACCAGTGGAAACATCGGTGTATCGGCTGTAAATGTTTGTGGTAGCAGCGCACCAACTACTAAAAGTGTTACTGTAAATCCATTACCTACACTTGCCTCTGCCATAACTGGTAGCTCCACCGTATGCCAAGGACAAAATGCTATTGTATATGTTGCAAACAACTTAAATAATGGTTTATCATATACATGGGCTACTCCAAATGGTTGTAATATTATAGCAGGATTAAATACACGTACAATCACTGTTAGTTATGATAATTCATCTACATCAGGCACAATGAGTGTTTATGGAACAAATGGATGTGGAGATGGAGCAATGCGAAGCAAAGCTATTACTGTTAATCCTTTACCTGCTGCTGCTGGAGCTATTTCTGGATCTGCTAACAATGCTCTTTGTCCATTACCTACAAATATAAACTATTCTATTTCTCCTGTTAGTAATGCTACTAGTTATACTTGGATTTATCCAAACGGTTATAACGTTGTGAGTGGTTTAAATACTAACTCTTTATTTTTAGACGCTACTTTAAATGCTAATAGTGGTGGAATAAAAGTAGTAGCTAATAATGCTTGCGGAAGTGGTGATACTTCAAGTGTTCTTATGGTAAATGTAAATCCGCTTCCTGCTCAACAACTTTGTGTAGTAACAGTAGATACTTCCTCTAATTACAATGAAATATTCTGGCAAAAAGGGGGTGCATCTGACGTGGATAGTTTTAGAGTGTATAGAATGTTATCAGCATCTTTAGACACATTAATTGGCACTGTTGATTTTGCTGACCTAGGAAGATTGGTGGATAGCACGGCTAACCCAAATGTAACAAGTTATACCTACAAAATTGCGGCTGTAGATAGCTGTGGAAATGAAGGACCAAAAAGTGCCATTCATCAAAGTATCCACCTTCAAAGTATTTACAGTCCTGTTCCTCAAAAAATGGATTTAAGTTGGAACTTATATGTTGGAGCAACCGTTGATAATTACCGTGTAATGCGAGATACTAACAATTCTGGTAATTGGATTGTATTAGCAGCGAATTTAGCACCTAATGCTACCAGTTTCACAGATTATGGAATACCAGCAGGAGCTAACTCAGTTCAATATCGTGTAGATGTGGTTTGGTTAAATACATGCGACCCAACAGCTAAAGTGGCTCAAAGTATCATCAATACTACCAAATCAAACACAAAAGATTTTGTAATTGGTACTCCTACAAGTTTAAGTAAGCAAACTGACTTATTAAATTCAGTAAGTTTATTCCCAAATCCTACGAAAGATTATTTTGAAATTAAATTAAACTCAGGAGTTGAAAATCTAAACATTGAAATTTTAAACCAACTAGGTAGCATTGTAAAAACTATACCTGCTGGTGCAACAGATCATGTTTCGGTAAATATTAATGATTTAAGTTCTGGAGTTTATTATATCGTTGTAAAAACACCGTTTGGTTCTGTAACCAAACGTTTAAGTAAAATGTAATAAATTACTTTATTCTTATAAAAAAGGCTGTTCTTGTAGGACAGCCTTTTTTTTATTACATTTATTCGCCCTTTAAAATGTTAAAAAAATTAAGTTATATATTTTGCTTTATATGCTTTGGAATTCATTTCACAAAGGCTCAGGATTTTAACTTTAAAAACTATAGTCAAAAACAGGGACTAGTCAATCCCAGTGTAAAATGCATCTTTCAAGATAGCTATGGTTATATTTGGTTTGCGACACAAGGTGGAGGCATCAGCAGATTTGATGGCAATACCTTTACAAATTATGATAAACAAGACGGGCTTATAGGCAACGATGTCGTTTGTATTACTGAAGATTCTGAAAAAAATATATGGATTGGAACTGTAGATGGTGTTTCTAAATTTAATAGAAAAACATTTACGAATTATTCTACTAAAAATGGATTAAAAGAAAATAGGGTATTTCATATCCTATGTGATGGAGCAAAAACATGGATTTCTACTTTTGGTGGAGGTATTGCCATTCTTGAAAATGGAACGTTTACATATTTAACTACTGAAAACGGGCTCAGCTCCGATAAAGTATTTAGTGTTTATAAAGACAAAGGCGGAAAATACTGGATAGGAACTAGTAAAGGTGGAATCAATATTTATAACGGCAAATCTTTTACCGTTATTAAAGAATCTAAAAACTTTAATTCTGCATCTGCTTTTTGTTTTTTAGAAGCTACCGATGGAAAATTGTGGATAGGTACCCCTGGAAAAGGTATCTTTTACATCGAAAATAATACATTTAATCAATTTGACATCCCACTTATCAATACCGACTACATCTCTGGAATTATTCAAGATAAACAAAAAAACATTTGGTGTGCTACCGAACATGGCGTACTAAAAATTAGTCCTAATAAAAAATATAAATTCTTTAACACAGAAAATGGTTTAGCTGGAACCGACATTTCCTCTATTATGTGCGACTATGAGGGAGAAGTTTGGTTATCCTGTTTTGGAACAGGCGTGTATAAACTTACCAATGAAGCTCTATCTGTTTTTACCAAGCAACATGGTTTAAATGAAAATAGAGTGTTATCACTTTATCAAAAAGGTGAAGGATTTTATTTAAGCACAACCCAAGGTATTAATTACTTTAATAACGGAAATATTGAAAGTATTAATCTCCCAGATAAACTACAAGGTAATTTGATAACTTCTATGTTTCAAGAGAACAATACATTATATGTTGGTACTGAAAGCAAAGGCTTATTTATTTTATCCATTAAATCCAACAACACATTACAATTAATAAAGCATATTGATAAAATTGACACATTCCCAATAAAAACAATAATATCAAATATTCAAAAAGAGAATGACCATATTTGGTTAAGTTTATATGGGGGTGGAATCATAAAATTAAACAATACTACTTTCGAGTTATTTAACACCGAAAACAATTTACTTCCAACCAATGATATTTCATGTATTCATTTATTCAACAATAACTTATGGATAGGAACCATTGGTGAAGGTTTACTAAAACTAAACACCCTTACTAAAGAACTTACAAAATATAACTCCAAACAAAATTTTACCAGTAAGAATATTTTTTCAATTAACCATCTCAATCAAGATATTGTTGTAGGTACAATAGATGAAGGATTATTCATTCAAAAAGACAACCAGTTTTTAAATTTTAGTAAAAAATCAGGAATACTCAGTAACTCAATTAACTCTATTCAAACACAAAACAATAATATTATATGGATTGGAACCGACCAAGGAATTAACAAACTCGTACTTAACAAAGATTACTCCATTATGTCGATAAAATCATACACCGATGAAGATGGACTTAAATCAACAGCAATAGAACAAAATGCAAGCCTTATACATGACGGATTGGTTTATTTTGGAACAAATGAAGGTTTAGTTTCATATAATGCCAAAGAAGATATTGTATCTAACGAGAAACCAAAAATAGTAATCAGTAGAATCTTATTAAAACATACTGAATTAGATTCTACAAAAGTTAAGTATAATTCCATTTCAAAATTAGGTTTACTTATCAATCCAATATTTAATTACAAACAAAATGATTTAACTTTTAAATTCAAAGCACTCTCTACACAAACATATAATTATCAGTTTTTACTTGATGGTTACGACAAAGATTGGTCGCCTCTACAAACTAATACAGAAGCTATCTTTACAAATCTTTCACCAGGTAAATACATCTTTAAATTAAAAGCCATTAATAAATACAATATTGAAAGTGATGTATTAGAATACGAATTTGAGATTACGCCTCCATTTTATATGCGGTGGTGGTTTTTTGTTTTATCATTCATAGTTGTTATTTCATCCATCGTATTATTTATTAAGTATCGTACTCAAAAGCTTTTACACGAAAAACAAATACTTGAAACTAAAGTAGCCGAAAGAACTTCAGAGCTTAAAAGTGCTAACACCAACTTAAATATTGCAATAGAAGAAATAAAAGATAGCATCAACTATGCCGAACGTATTCAAAGTTCTATCCTTCCAGACAAATCTGTAATTAAAAACTATTTGCCAAACCATTTTATTTTGTTTAAACCAAGAGATGTTGTAAGTGGTGATTTTTATTGGTTTAATCAAGTAGAAGACAAATTATTTTTTGCCTGCGTAGATTGCACAGGGCACGGTGTCCCTGGTGCATTTATGAGTATGATTGGCAACTCATTATTAAACGAAATTATACTTACTAAAAAAATAACTAGTCCATCTGCTATTTTATCTAGTTTAAATAGAAGCATTTTTAAGGTTCTAAAACAAAACACCTCTCAATCAAGAGACGGAATGGATATGGCATTGTGTATGATTGATAAAAAGAATAATACTTTAACTTATGCAGGAGCCAATAGAGAATTATTACACATTAGAAATCATCAACTAACCGAAATAAAACCCACCAAAAATGCTATCGGTGGTTTTACAGACTCCAACACAGTATTCCTAGAAACAGTGATACAACTTGAACCAGACGATTTATTTTATATGTCAACTGATGGTTATGCTGATCAGTTTGGAGGCGAGAAAGGTAAAAAACTAATGACCAAAAATTATAAAGATTTCTTAATTCAAATTCATTCGCTTCCAATGGACGAACAACAAGAAGCATTAGATAACAAAATTTCAAATTGGATGGGAAATGCTTATGCACAAGTAGATGATATCTTAGTAATTGGGATAAAACCTTAAATATTACCACCTTTATTATTTGCAATTTTTCTCTATAATCAATAAACCTTTTGTATATTCGTTTCGATTAAATTGAATCTTAAAAAAAGCTAAAAATAAACTAATTATTTTTTTGAACCGTTAAATACACGCAACTTCGTTTAATATATGGGTAATTACATTTTCTTAATATTAGTAATCATTTCGTTTGTAGGTCTCTACAAAATTTTTGAAAAAGCTGGCTTACCTTCTTGGAAAGCATTAATCCCAATTTATAATTTCTGGGAACTCGGTTCTATTATTAATCGTCCTAAATGGTGGGGATTAATTATGATTGTACCCGGCGTAAACCTTATTATGTACGGCGTATATGGCTTTCATTTGGCACGTGCATTTAAAAAACGCATGAATAACGACTTAATTATAGCGTCTTTAATGCCTTACTTGTACTTTGCATACTTAGGATTTAATAAAGACTTAAAATATTTTGGTGTTGCAGATATTAAAACAGAATCTTCATTTATTAAAAATTGGGCAGACCCAATCATATTTGCAGTTGTTGCAGCTTCTATTATTCGTGGTTTCTTTTTCGAGGCATTTACTATTCCTACATCTTCTCTCGAAAAATCTTTAATGGTAGGCGATTTCTTATTTGTAAATAAAATATGCTATGGCGCTAAGGTACCACAAACCCCCATTGCTTTCCCGTTTGCTCACCATACTTTACCTTTTACTACCGAAACGCAATCTTACCTAGAATGGATTAAACTACCATACATGCGTTTACCAGGTTATTCTAAACCTGCAAAAGGAGAAATTATTGTGTTTAATTATCCTGATGGCGACACTGTAACTACCGGCACCCAACAATATACTAGCTATTATGAGATGGTGCGTCGTTTTGGTTATACCAATATGAATAACCCAAATTTTATGGTTGACTTAGGTGGAATGAGAATTAAAAATGGAAAAAAAGTTGGGCGACCTGTAGATAAACGCGAACACTACGTAAAACGCTGTGTAGCGACTGCTGGAGACAAGTTAGAAATTAAAGATGGGGAAATTTACATCAACGATGTAAAGCAAGATATGCCCGAACATGCCCAACATTTTCATCGTGTTAAGGTTTTAAACCAAGTCTTACAAATTGATGAAGAATTTTTAGATAAACATGATATTTATGTAACAGAAGCATACCCAATTGCTAATAATGCCGACACGAGTGTATATATTTTAAATATGCCTGCTGATGTGGCTACTCAAATGAAAAACACACCTGGCGTAATCGATGTGCAACGTGAAATTGAACCGAAAGGACAATACAGTTCAAGTATATTTCCTCACAATCCTCGTTACCCTTGGAATAACGATAACTTTGGACCATTGACTTTACCTTCAGCTGGGATGACAGTGAAAATAGATACCAGTAACTTATGTTTGTATGAAAAGATGCTCACTACTTACGACAATGGTATTCATCAAGTTACTACTTCGGGTGCACAAGTATTGTATGATGGTTTACCAATAACTGAATACACCTTTAAACAAGATTATTATTGGATGATGGGAGATAATCGACATAACTCTGCTGATAGTCGCAGTTGGGGTGTAGTACCATTTGACCATATTGTTGGGCGTCCTGTATTTGTATGGTTTAGCATGAAAGATCCTAAAAATAACCCAGTGAGTGGTAATGGCATTATTAGTTCTTTATCTAAAAATTCCAAAGAAGGGAAATACCGTTGGGAACGTTTTATGTGTTATGTTGGCGAAAAAGGATTAGTATCTTGGAAAATACCCGTTGCTATTCTCGTTATCTTAAGTTTTGGTTATAACTTCTGGAACAAAAAAAGAAAAGCTAAAACAGCTCCACCCAAAAAATAATGTTTAATCCACAATTACTATTTGATTTGGTAAAAACCCCCATGCCTTTTGGAAGATATAAAGGTGTAATTATATCAAAACTCCCAGTATCATATTTAGAGTGGTTTAACCGACAAGGTTTCCCAAAAGGCAAACTTGGCGTTTTATTAGCTACCATGTATGAAATTAAACTCAATGGTTTAGAAGATTTACTTAAACCATTAAACCCAAAATAAACAAGTATTTTAGTGTATCTTTGCCAAAAACAATGGTATGGCAAGTTTTAAGGACTTAAATTTAAGCAAACAATTACTAAATGCCCTAACAGATATTGGATTTGACACTCCTACTCCAATTCAAGAAAAGGCATTGCCCATTATTTTATCAGGAAAAGACGCAGTAGGTATTGCTCAAACTGGTACAGGTAAAACATTTGCTTATTTATTACCTATTATTCGTCAACTAAGCTACTCTGAACAGCGTCATCCTAGAGTGTTAATTGTAGTCCCTACACGAGAATTAGTCATGCAAGTAGTGGAAGAGATTAAAAAATTAACTATCTACATGAGTGTACGAACAATAGGAATTTATGGAGGTGGAAATATTAATACCCAAAAACAGCAGGTTTATGATGGAGTTGATATTTTAGTGGCAACACCAGGCAGAGTAATTGATTTAACACATAGCAGAACATTACAATTTAAAAGTATTCAGAGGCTAGTAATTGATGAAGTTGATGAAATGCTTAACTTAGGATTTAGGGCTCAACTCACACAATTATTAGATCTACTTCCCGAGAAACGTCAGAACTTAATGTTTTCGGCTACTTTAAATGAAGATGTAGAGGTAATGATAGAAAAACATTTTAAAAGCCCTGAATATATTGAACTTATTAGTAGAGGTACTCCTTTAGAAAAAATAATTCAGCAAGCTTACCAAGTTCCTAATTTCTACACTAAAGTAAATTTACTTGAATATTTATTACAAACAGATAATTCCTTATCAAAGGTCCTACTATTTGTAAAGAACAAGAAAATAGCCGATGAAATATTTGAAGAATTAAAAGCGGAATTTGAATCAGTAATTGGTGTTATTCACTCAAATAAATCACAACCTCAGCGCTTTAGTGCGGTGAAAAAATTTGATGAAGGCGAACATCGCTTATTAATTGCAACTGATATTGTAGCTAGAGGTTTGGATTTGAAAGATGTAACACATGTCATTAATTTTGATATGCCTGCAAAAGAAAGTAGTACATACATTCATCGAATTGGTAGAACTGGACGCGCTGATAAAACAGGTATAGCCATCAGCTTTATTACCAAGAAAGATGCGCCTATTCAAAAAGAAATTGAAACCTTAATGAAAAAGAAAATTCATTTACTGGATTTTCCAAGTGAAGTAGAGATTTCTGAAAACCTAACTAAAGATGAAAAACCAGTTACAAGAGATAAATCTTTAAAAAAACTACCAAAAATAATTACACCAACAGGTGCTTTTCATGAAAAGAAAGAAAAGAACAAAAAAGTAAATTTAGGCGGCAAACGTCGCCAAGAAAATAAACGCCGTATTGCTGAAAAAAGAAATCGTATTAAAAGTAGTGGAAAATAAATTTAAAAAATATGCATAAGCATAACAAACACTTACCTATCGTTTATTCCTGCTCTGGCTGTTCAAGTGCGGCACAAATGGCAAATTATATGGCAATTAACTTAGATAGGAACGAGATTGCAGAAATGTCGTGTATTGCTGGTGTAGGCGGAAACGTGAAAAATCTTGTGAGAACTGCTAAATCAGGCAGAAAGATAATAGCTTTAGACGGTTGCTCATTAGCTTGCACAAAAGCATGTTTAGAGAATCATGCTCTAACTCCCGACATTCATATCGATTTATCGAAATATGGCGTAAAAAAACGATTACATGAAGATTTTGAAAAAGAGCAGGCTGATAACTTAATTCAAATGCTAAAAAATGACATTTCAAAATTAAATGACTAATTGCCTAATTTAAACTTACATTTCCAAATAATGTATAAATCTTTCTCTATCTTATAATCTTTTGCATATTGTAAGTTTATAAGCTTTATTTTATCTGGCTCTAGTTTCTTATTAAACAAAATCGAAGGATACAATACGGATTTTTTAATCTCCGGTAAGGAACGATCATTAATTTTACCATAACCAACCCAAGTATAAAAGCCAAACAATACTTTGATAACATTAAAAAAGTAATTAGATTTTTTTTCTTGTAGAAAAAACAAGAAAGGACTAAGAATAATGGCAAGTATGCTAACCATAATATCTAGTAATCTCTTGTTTCTTCTGTTATTCGATTTAGTGATACTATTAACATCTATGATGTACAAATCACCAGCATTTTCAATATGATTACTACCAATTATTGATAAACTCTCGGGAGGAGCAATTTTAAAATCAACACCACTTGAAACTAATAGCAACATATTATTGATAATAAATTGAGAACTGATGTCTTTTGCACAATATATAATTTCATTTATTTGATGCACCTTTATAATTTCGTCTATCTGAGTTATTTTACCAATGTATGAAGGATTGTGTACACCATTTACTTCGGCACTAACAAAACCAACAAAAGCAGGATTAACTTGTGTTTGCTTTAATAATGCAGATACTCTAGTAAACTCATTCTCTTCACCTACTATTGCAATACGCTTAATACGAGTATTAATAAGTGAATAATTTTTAAATTTCAAAACATGAAATAATAAGCGCGTAAACACAAAACTCACTAATGTTAGTAAAGTTCCTAAAAGAATTAAAGCCCTTGAAAAACGTAGAGTTTCAGGTAACAACGAATAAGCAATTAAAATAACTGCAGTTCCCATCACAACACCTCTTATTATTCTTCTAAACTTAATAGGAAAATCATAACCTCCATTAAAGTAAACCATGATAATCCAAGTAAGCGAATACAATGGAAATGCTACACTTAACAAATCATCTGAATAAATTTCGCCCTCAAATCCAGTATTTTGAGAATAAACAGTCTTTAACTTAAATAATCCTAGAGTAATAATTGCAAAATCTATAATAGGCACTGTAAATGCCTTTAAAAACCTTGAAATCAAGGCTAATCCTGCTCTTAATACGATAGCCAAATTAATCATGGCATTAAACCAGAATGCATTTACACCACTAAAATGCTTCTTAGAAAATATTGCCATGGCTTTATAAAAAATCAGCACGTAATTTAAACTATTACGCTTGGTGCTTTCTCCTTTATAATGTATAATTTGTGTTTCTGGAAAATAATAATTTTTATATCCTGCTAAAGTAATACGGTAAGACAAATCAATATCTTCACCATACATGAAAAATGTTTCATCTAATAAGCCTATTTTATCTAATACCGATTTTCGCATTAGCATAAAAGCACCACTTAATACCTCTATTTCAGAAACTTCATTCTCAGGCAAATAAGTTAAGTGATACTTTCCAAATCTTTTAGATTTTGGGAATAACTTGGCAAAGCCAAACATTTTATAAAAAGCCACCTTTGGAGTTGGCAAACCTCGCTTTGATTCGGGGGCAAAGTTACCTTGACCATCTAACATCTTTACACCTAAACCACCTGCCTTTGGATTTGCATCCATAAAGTCAAGAACTTTAGTAAATGTATCTTCTTGTACTACAGTATCAGGATTTAAAAGCAGAATATATTCTCCTTGAGCAACCCGAATAGCTTGATTATTAGCAACCGAAAAGCCTGTATTAATTTTATTTTCGATTAACTTAACTTTAGGAAATCTCTCTTTTATTAATGTAACAGAACCATCAACTGAGTTATTATCTACCACAAAAACTTCACAAGTTATCTGTTCTGAAGCTTTAAATACAGAAAACAAACACTGTTCGATAAAGTGCTTAACGTTGTAATTTACAATAATAACTGAAAGTTTAATCACGTGCTATAAAATGCTAAAAATAGTAAAATATTGCATGATAGCTGTGTAATTTTAGCGAATAACATTAGGAGAAAAGTTAATCTCTTGCAGACATAATAAACATGTAAATAAAAAAAGGTAGTTTATTAATTAAAAAAAAGTATTAAATTCGCAGTCCAATTTATTAGCTAACCTAATTAAATGGTCCCGTAGCTCAGCTGGATAGAGCAACTGCCTTCTAAGCAGTAGGTCATTGGTTCGAATCCAATCGGGATCACAAATACTTAAACAGCCCTATGAGATATGGGGCTGTTTTTTTTTAGTAAATTCTTACTTGCAAAAATTTCTAAATCTTAAGTTTCTCGGCAAATGCTATGATATGCCCATCCATATCAGAGAAATAACATACTCTATCATCCCAATCTCTAATCTCTATGTGGCTTATAGGAATTGCTCCCATTTTTAAAGCATGTTGGTATTCAAATTCAATATCATTTACATAAAAATATAATTCACATCTGGGTATTCCACATCCCAAACTTGGATGAGGTGTTTTATCTAAAAGTATTTTAGCTATGCCATGATTAGGCATTAATCCTAATTTACAATTCTCAGCAAGTAAAAATTCAGTCATACCTGGCACATTCAAGCAAGGTTCTTTGCGAAATAATCTTGTATAAAAATCAGTGCTCACATCCTGATCTTTCACATAAAGTATTGTTTCAATAAATTGTATTTGTTTCATGTGGCACTACTAATTTTGTATCTCTTTTTAACTTTAAGTAATTGTCTAACAATAAACTTAATATCCTCTAAATTAATAAAAAAAACAGCTAATATAAACTCAAAATAAACCGTTATTTTTATTTTCATTTCTCATAAAAAGCCCCTAAATTCACTACTTTGAAATTATTTACGTGTCTCTTAAAAAAATATTGCTTTTCCCATTCGCCATTCTTTACGGTATCATCACATCGTTTAGAAATCTATTATATGACTGGAACATTCTAAAAAGCAATCGCGTTCAAGTCCACACCATTTGCGTTGGTAATTTAGCAGTAGGAGGCACTGGAAAAACTCCTCATGTAGAATATTTAATTCGCCTCTTAAAAGATCAATATCCTATTGCTGTATTAAGTAGAGGTTATAAACGAGATACTAAGGGATTTGTTCAGGCTAATAGCACAAGTACCGTTTCTCAAATAGGTGATGAACCTTTGCAGTATAAAACTAAATTTAATAATATAGAGGTGTGTGTAGATACCAATAGGCATCATGGTATTATTAAAATGCTTGAATTTACTAAACCACCAAAAATTGTTATTCTCGACGATGCTTTTCAGCATCGAGCATTATACAGTGAGCTAAAAATTGTGGTTAGTGATTTTAACAATTTATATATTAATGACTGTTTGATGCCTGCTGGTTATTTAAGAGAATCTAAATCTGGTATCAAACGAGCCGATATTATCATTATTAGCAAAGTACCAGAAAAAACAACAGCTGTAGAAATAAGAAATGTAATGAAGGACATCAGGCCTTTAGCTCACCAGCATTTATTTTTTTCATGGCTTAAATATGGCGAATTAATAGGCTTCCAAAATCCTAAAGATACCATTGATACCCTCAACGAGCTTTTTAGGTACAGATTGACAGTAGTTACTGGTATTGGCAACCCTCAACCCATGCTTACTTACTTAAAAGAATACGCCTCCGATGTACAGCATATTGAATTTCCAGACCATCATCAATACACTTTAGAAGATATAGCGCATATTCAAAATCAATTAAGTAATTTTGAAGGCGGAAATAAACTAATAGTTACAACAGAGAAAGATGCCATGAGACTAAAAGAACCTCAATTAGTTGAAATTGCTAATTCGTTACCTATTTATATTTTACCCATAGAAGTAGATTTTAAAGAACAAACACAAGAATTTAATGATTTAATAATTAATTATGCTAGAACAAATAAATTTTACCACAAAAAGTATTCTTGAAAAAACAAACCAATTTAAACCACAAGTAGGCATTATCTTAGGAACCGGCTTAGGTGGCTTAGTAAAAGAAATTGCTGCTGAATTTGTATTACCTTATCAAGATATTCCTCATTTTCCAGTGAGTACCGTAGAAGGACACAGCGGTAAGTTAATTTTTGGAGAATTAGGTGGAAAAAAAGTAATGGCCATGCAAGGTCGCTTTCATTTTTATGAAGGATATAATATGCAAGAAATTACATTTCCTGTACGTGTAATGAAAGCCTTAGGTGTTCACACCTTATGCGTATCTAATGCCAGTGGAGGCATGAACCCCACTTTTGAAATTGGTGAAATTATGATTATAAATGACCACATTAATTTATTTCCTACCAATCCACTAATTGGAAAAAATTATCCAGAACTTGGCCCTCGTTTTCCAGATATGAGTGAGGCCTATGACAAAAAATTAATTGCAAGTGCACTCCAAATTGCCAAAACACATCAAATAAAAGTTAGTCAAGGATGTTATGCTGGATTAACTGGTCCTTGCTTTGAAACTCCCGCTGAATATCGATACATAAGCCGTATTGGTGCGGATGCCGTTGGTATGAGCACAGTTCCTGAGGTTATAGTAGCAAAACATAGTGGTATGCGTGTTTTTGGCATTAGTATAATTACTGATTTAGGCGTTGAAGGAAAAATTGTGGAAGTTACTCACGAAGAAGTACAACACATTGCCGCCACAGCAGAACCCAAAATGAGTTTAATTGTAAAAGAAGTAATTAAACAGTTATAATAAATTTTCTCTACCTAATTAAAATGAAAAAACTAATCTTTTTATTCATATCAATTTTCTCATTAACTGTTAACCTTGTAAGAGCAGATGAAGGCATGTGGCTTCCGCAACTAATTAATGCCTTAAACATAAAGGACATGAAGAAGAACGGACTAAAACTAACAGCCGAACAGATTTATAGTGTAAACAAATCGAGTCTTAAAGATGCCATTGTTCAATTTGCTGGAGGTTGTACAGCTGAAATTATATCTAACCAAGGTTTAATTCTTACCAATCATCATTGTGGTTATTCTGCAATTGCATATCATAGCAGTGTAGAAAAAGATTATTTAACAAATGGATATTGGGCTATGAATAAAAACGAGGAACTTTACACACCTAATATTACTGCCACAATTATTCAAAGAATAGAAGACGTAACCGATAAGGTTTTAAAAGGAATTACATCTAATACATCTGAAGTAAAAAAAGATTCTATTATTAAAACTAACAGTAAATGGCTTGAAAAAGAAGCTATAAAGGGCACACATTTCGAGGCATTTATTCGTCCATTTTTTTATGGAAATGAATATTACCTTTTTGTAGTCGAAAATTTTAAAGATGTAAGAATGGTAGGTGCTCCACCCTCATCAATTGGTAAATTTGGTGGTGATACAGATAACTGGATGTGGCCAAGACACACTGGCGATTTCTCTGTTTTTAGAATTTATGCGAATAAAAACAATGAACCTGCTGAATACAGCCCAGATAAC